>NZ_PYIA01000137.1:0-26487 GCF_013265645.1 Sphingopyxis sp. BSNA05
TTTTTCACCGTGTCGAATTCGACATCGGGGGTCAGATCAAAAATCTCCAGCGCGGTCATCTCATCGCGCGAGCGGCTGCCGTCGCCGGACCCCATCCAGCTGTAATGCGCCGCTTCCTGATAGGCATTGGCGTCGCGCTGCTCATCGGCTTCGCGCTTCTTGCGCTCTTCCTTGTCGAGACCCTCGAAATAATCCCAGCCCCGGTTATATTCCGCAGCGTGGGTCTGGCAGAAATACCAGCGTTCGGGACTGTTGGGGGATTTCGGCGCAGGACAATTGCCGGCTTCGTCGCAACCGTGCCGGTCACAAATCTTGACCTGCTGGGTCTCGCGCGAACTTTCGTAGCTTCCCCATCTCGGGAAACCCCAGTTATCTGATCGTTTTGCTTTTGGCATAGTCCCTATTCTAACAGACGAACCCTGCGACTTCCACCGCTAAGATAATACCAGAGGGTCCGTAAGCCGGGTTCTGTCCATCCGCCGAAACGGAATAGCCAGCCATTCATCTCGGCCATGCATTGCTGCGTGGCTCAAGCAACCAACCCGGGCAGCAGGCCGAAAAAGCCATATGCCGCCCCTATTTGGTTTTGCTCCAGGTGGGGTTTACCATGCCAGGGCTGTTGCCAGTCCCGCGGTGCGCTCTTACCGCACCCTTTCATTGTCACGTGACCGAAGCCGTCGCGACCTGCTTTCTGTTGCACTTTCCCTAGGGTTGCCCCCGCCGGACGTTATCCGGCACCTTCTAATCGTGGAGCCCGGACTTTCCTCGACAAACTGCCGCGGCTGGCCGACCCTCTGGTCCGCTCTATTTAGTGATTCCGCGCTCTCTGTCCAACATTAAAGACAAAAGCAGCGAGCGACACTCGCCATCGATCACGCCATCGATATTTTCTGGCCGGAAACGCCGCTGAAAAGCCACCACTGCTGCGGTCTGCTCGGATATATCATAGCCGAACCGTTCCAGCGCCAGCATGAAGCCGCCGTCGGTCCATGGCGGGTCGTTCAGCTTCACCGCCGGTTTTTCAGTGCGATACCGTGGCGCGCCAGGCGATCCCAGTCGAACAATTCGCCCGGATCCTGCTTGCGCGCCGGCGCGAGGTCGCTGTGTCCGATCACATTGGTCGGGGCGATATTGTGCCGTTGCACGATGCCATGCGCAAGACGGGTGACGGCATCCATCTGCTCTTCCGGGAAGGGCACATAACCCCATTCATGCCCGGGATTGACGATTTCGATACCGATGCTGGCGCTGTTCACATCACTGATCCCGCGCCAGAAGCCCCGCCCCGCGTGCCAGGCCCGTTTCTCCTCTTCGACCATCTGGACGATCTGGCCATCCTCGGTCACCACATAATGGGCCGAAACCTTGGCTTCGGGATTGGCCAGCCAGCTGATCGCCGAAGCCGCGTCCTTCATGCCGGTATAATGCATCACAAGAATGCTTATCGGCAGCTGGCGCTCGTCAAAATTGGGAGACGGCGTCCATATCGCATCCATGAAAGACCTCTCCTTCGCAAATCAGGCGGTGACGATAGCACCCAAAAGCAATTCTGTCGTCGATGGTGGCGAGATCCGCAAATCGCCGCCATTTTTCAGGGTCAGTTCCCGGGTCATCCACGCGCCCGCGGTCCGCGCGCTGAGATCGGCCTGCGCGATGGTACCATCCAGGGCAGATCGTATTCCCTCGTCAAGCGCGATCTTGTCGCCTTCTGCCCGGATAACGACCTCGACCCCCAGTTCCCCCTGCTCGGCACCGACATCCAGTCGTCCGCCCCGCACCAGGGTTTCCTTGGCAATTAGCGCGAGATTGAGGAGAATCTTGATCGCTTTCTTGGGCAAGGCCTCGCCCTGCAAGGCCCAGCCCAGAGTGATCTTGCCCGAATCGCCGAGCAGTGATTCAATCAGCAGCCGCGCCTCTGCCGGATCGACATTGTCGCCGAAACCGCCGGCAGCGCCAAAGGCGAGCCGGAAATATTTCAGCTTGTTGGCCGATACTCTGGCGCTGTCCGCGAGCAGATCCATGCAGCGATCGCGCATCACCGGGTCGGTTTCGCCTTCCAGCAATTCGAGGCCGTTGTTGAGCGCTCCGACCGGGCTGAGCAAATCATGGCATATTTTCGAACACAGCAGTGATGCCAGGTCAACTTCGCTATTCGACATATAAACGCGCCCTTAACTGTAATTTCATTCCGCGGCTGTTTGGCCTTTTGCACCAGTGCAATCAAGGGGGATCGCATTGAAACGACCATAAATTTCCCCGTTTTCAACCGCATGCCAGGCGGCGGCGTCCTGTCCGTTGAGGATCAGCCATAGCCGGCCATCGGGCGCAGCGCTGCCGGCGTCGGTCGGGGAAGGCTTCACCGGTCCGTTCGGGTGCGAATGATAATAGCCGACAATGGGCTCTCCGCCGCGGCGCTGGTCTCGTTCTGCGGCGATCAATATGGCCGGATCAATCTCGAAATGGCGCCTCGGATCGGCAGCGACATTGGGCGCGGACCGATAGGACCGGACCCGGCCCGCGCTGCCGAACAATATCCCGCAGACCTCCTGCTGCGCTGCCGCGATGGCGAGTTGCTGGAGTTCGGCCAACATCGCGCTTGATATAAACAGTTGCATGGCCCACATCTACGCGATGAACGCGGGGCAATCTACAATATCCGGAATCTTGCCGGATTCTCAGAAAAACAGCGTCTGGATGCGGCCCTGACAGAGGTGGTGGAAGGGCTTTCGCGCGAGCGCGTGAAATCGCTGATCTCGAATGGGAACCTGCTGGTCGACGGCACGGTCTTCACCGATCCTTCGGCCAAGAAACTGGCCGGCAAACCATTCGAACTGACCATTCCCGAACCGGTCGAAGGACCGGCCCAGCCTCAGGATATTCCGCTGGACGTGGTCTTTGAAGACACGCATCTCATCATCGTCAACAAGCCGGCGGGGCTCGTCGTGCATCCCGCCGCCGGACATGCCGACGGCACGCTGGTCAACGCGCTGCTACACCACTGCCGGGGCCAGTTGTCGGGGATTGGCGGCGTTTCCCGGCCCGGAATCGTCCACCGGATCGACAAGGATACGTCGGGACTGATGGTCGCGGCCAAGACCGATGCGGCGCATCAGGGCCTTAGCGCCCTGTTCGCCAAGCATGATATCGAGCGGCGCTATCTGGCGATTGTCAACGGCCGGCCCAATCCGCCCATGGCAACGATCGAGGGGAGCATCGGCCGGAGCAATGTCAATCGCAAGAAAATGGCGGTTGTCGGCGACGACCGGGGCAAAGCGGCAATGACCCATTATACAGTCAAGGAAATGCTCGACGGCGCCGCGCTGGTCGAATGCACGCTGGAAACCGGACGTACCCACCAGGTCAGGGTCCATATGACCCATATCGGGCACAGCCTGATTGGTGACCCGCTCTATGGCGCTGGTCGAAAATCATTACTTTCCCGGCGAAAAGATATTCAATTTCGACGCCAGGCGCTGCATGCTGCTAGTCTTGGATTTGTTCACCCGATAACGGACGAAAAATTGATGTTTTCTATCGATTTCCCGGACGATATGCAGGAACTATTCATGAAGTTGCGTGTATAAGTAACACACCTTATATCGCTTTTGACCAAAGGGTGCTTGATGAGGCCTGGCGGCACAACAAAGAAGGAACGAAAATGGCTAATGGTAGCAATGTTCCGGCCAAGATCCCAGCCTTAGGGGGGATGCAAGCCTGAACCGATATCTTTCGGAAGTTCGCAAATTTCCGATATTGACTCCCGAACAGGAATATATGCTGGCGAAACGCTATTCTGAGCACAAGGATCAGGAAGCAGCAGCCCAGCTCGTCACCTCGCATCTGCGACTCGTTGCCAAGATTGCAATGGGCTTCCGCGGCTACGGCTTGCCCGTGTCGGATCTGATTTCCGAAGGCAATGTCGGCCTGATGCAGGGCGTGAAGAAATTCGAACCCGATCGCGGTTTCCGCCTCGCAACCTATGCGATGTGGTGGATCCGTGCATCCATTCAGGAATATGTGCTGCGCAGCTGGAGCCTCGTTAAAATGGGCACGACCGCGGCCCAGAAGAAACTGTTCTTCAACCTGCGCCGGATGAAGAATAATCTCGATGCGTTTGAAGACGGTGATCTGTCACCGGAAGATGTGCAGAAAATCTCCACCGATCTTGGCGTCGCGGAGCATGAGGTGGTCAATATGAACCGCCGCATGTCGATGGGCGGCGATGCGTCGCTCAACGTCTCCCTGTCGTCCGAGGACGGCGATGGCGGCCAGTGGCAGGACATTTTGGAAGACGACGGCCCGCTGCACGATGAATCGATCGCTGCCGCACAGGAAGCCGATTTCCGTCACGAAATGCTGACCGAAGCCATGGGTTCGCTGAACGAGCGCGAGCAACATATTTTGGCTGAACGCCGCTTGTCGGAAGATCCCAAGACGCTGGAAGACCTGAGCAAGGTCTATGAAGTGAGCCGCGAGCGCATTCGTCAGATCGAAGTTCGCGCGTTCGAAAAACTGCAAAAGGCGATGCTCCGTATCGCCGGAGAAAAGCAGCTTCTGGCAGCGAGTTGATCGCCGGGCACGACTCCGGTCCGAACTAGCGAAGCGCCCCGAAACAGAAATTGTTTTCGGGGCGTTTTGCATTTAGGCTGCCCCTCATGCGGGCGATCAGATTTCTCTTCAAATTTGCTGTCTATTTCATTCTGATCACGGTGGCGTGGGTCGGGATTTATGCGATTGTGCCACCACCGGTCACCGCGACCATGATTCTGGACGAAAATGGCATCACCAAGGACTGGACGAGCTTCAGCGATATTTCCCCCAATATGGCACGCGCCGTGATTGCTGCCGAAGACAGCAAATTCTGCAGCCACAACGGTTTCGACACCGAAGCGATCCAGAAAGCGATCCAGCGGAACGCTCAGGGCGGGCGGATAAGAGGCGGGTCGACCATTTCGCAACAAGTCGCGAAAAACGCCTTTCTCTGGCAGGGCGGCGGATTTTTCCGCAAGGGGCTGGAAGCCTATTTCACCTTCCTGATCGAGACGATCTGGAGCAAGCGCCGGATCATGGAAGTCTATCTCAATATCGCGGAAACCGGCATCGGCACCTATGGCGTGCAGGCTGGTGCACAGCGCTATTTCAAAAAGGACGCGAAGGATCTGACCAAGATCGAAGCGGCACGCATCGCAGCGGCCTTGCCCCTGCCCAAGAAGCGCGCAGTTAACGGCGCCAGCGGCTTCACCCGGCGCTATGGCAATACGATTGCGGCGCGAATCAATGTGGTGGCCAACGAGGGGTTGGACAGTTGCATCTACAAATGACCATTTCCCGGAGAAATGGAATGCAAATTTCACACGTTCCGACATCGAGATCCGTGGCATCAGTTAGCTCAAGGAAATATCATGAACTTCATTCGAAATAATCGAATTGGACGGTTTAACTATTTGATATTCCTACTTATCCTGAGCCTGGCCTGGGTTGGCATAGAGTTCCAGATTTTTGGACGATTGAATCTGATGCTAAACCTTGGCTTTCGCTCTGATCCGGCAAATTGGGATAGTCAGGATATTCGACTAACGGCATTGCAAATAATATCTGATGGATTGTTGGCATTGTTCACCGTGCGTCGTTTACATGATGCAAACCGCAGCGGCTGGTTTTTGAGCGTCGCTATAATAGGGTTAGTTTTGGCGAGCTATGTTCATATAGGATTCGTCATTGCCGTCGTGATCTGCGTTTTGGTGATACTTTTCCTACCCAGCACGATCGGTCCGAATAAATACGGCCCCGATCCTCGCGGATGGAAAAGTCGCGAGCAGTTTGATGAGCAAGAAAAGATGCTTGCAGAACAGCAGAAAAATAGGTTCGGAATTTTATTCGGGAAACCAGCCAAGCTTACTGCCAACAACTAAGCCGCGTCTTCCTTCTTCGCCTTGGCACTCTTCGCAATCACCTTCACCGGATCCTTGGTCCCGGCGACAACATCCTTGTCGATCACGACTTCGTCCACGCCTTCGAAATCGGGCAGGTCGAACATAGTGTCGAGCAGGATATTCTCGACGATGGAGCGCAGACCGCGAGCACCGGTTTTCCGTTCGATCGCCTTTTTGGCGACCGCAACCAGCGCGTCTTCGGTAAAGGTCAGGCCGACGCCTTCCAGCTCGAACAATTTGCTATATTGTTTCACCAGCGCGTTTTTCGGTTCCTGAAGAATCGTTACCAGCGCATCGATATCAAGATCCTCGAGCGTCGCGATCACCGGCAAACGGCCGACAAATTCAGGGATCAAGCCGAATTTCAGCAGATCTTCGGGTTCGCCCTGGGCCAGCAGCTCACCGACACGACGTTCTTCCGGAGCGGCGACATGGGCGCCGAAACCGATGGATTTTCCTTCCAGACGGTCACCGATGATCTTTTCCAGACCGGCGAATGCACCGCCGCAGATGAACAGGATATTGGTTGTATCGACCTGCAGGAATTCCTGCTGCGGATGCTTGCGGCCACCCTGCGGTGGAACGCTGGCGGTTGTGCCTTCCATCAGCTTCAGCAAAGCCTGCTGAACGCCTTCACCGGAAACATCGCGAGTGATCGACGGATTTTCCGCTTTCCGGCTGATCTTGTCGATTTCGTCGATATAGACAATGCCGCGCTGGGCCTTCTCGACATTATAGTCGGACGCCTGAAGCAGCTTGAGAATGATATTCTCGACGTCCTCGCCGACATAGCCGGCCTCGGTCAATGTCGTCGCATCGGCCATGGTGAACGGCACATCAAATGTCTTCGCCAGGGTCTGCGCCAATAGCGTCTTGCCGCAGCCGGTGGGGCCAACGAGCAGGATGTTCGACTTTGCCAGTTCGATATCGCCGGATTTGGCGGCGTGGTTGAGGCGCTTGTAATGATTGTGGACAGCAACCGACAGCACGCGTTTCGCGCGTTTCTGTCCGATCACATAGTCGTTCAATACGTCGCAGATTTCCTGCGGCGTCGGGACTTCACCGTCCTTGCGGCCGGTAGCGGCACCCTTGGTTTCCTCGCGAATGATGTCGTTGCAAAGCTCTACGCATTCATCGCAGATGAACACCGTGGGTCCGGCAATCAGCTTGCGGACTTCATGTTGGGATTTGCCGCAGAAAGAGCAATATAAGGTGCTCTTCGAATCAGATCCCGTCAATTTCGTCATAAAAAGTCCTTTAAACCGGCCTATATTCTATATCTAACCGCCATATCGCAAATTGCCACCGCTTTTTCGCGGCTTTTCCGGCGAATAGGCAAGTCTATCAAATATGGCTTAAATTTCGTTTAGAGCCGCACCAACGGCTTATTTGGTATCTTCCGACGGCACGGGACGCTTGTTATAGACTTCATCCACGATGCCGAAAGCCTTGGCCTCGTCGGCTTCGAGAAATGTATCGCGATCCATGGCCTTCTCGATCTCTTCGACCGATTTTCCGGTATATTGCGCGTAAAGTTCATTCATTCTTGCACGGATACGCAGGATTTCCTTGGCCTGGATCTCGATATCCGATGCCATGCCCTGGGCGCCGCCGGAAGGCTGATGCACCATGATCCGCGCGTTGGTGGTGGCCATGCGCATGCCCGGTTCGCCGGCTGCCAGAAGGAAGCTGCCCATCGAGGCCGCCTGACCGACGCAAACCGTACCGACGCGGGGCCGGATATATTGCATCGTGTCGTGGATCGCCATGCCGGCGGTCACCACGCCGCCTGGCGAGTTGATGTAGAGATAAATATCTTTCTTGGGATTTTCTGATTCCAGAAACAGCAATTGTGCGGTGATGATTGAAGCCATGCCGTCCTCGATTGGGCCGGTAACAAATACGATCCGCTCGCGCAGCAGTCGGGAAAAATGTCGAAGCTGCGTTCGCCGCGGTTGGATTGTTCGATAACAACCGGGACTAGAGCGTCTGTGATCGGATCATGCATGTTGTGGGTCGTCCTGTTTTTATCTCTTTTGCGCCTGTCTTCAGCGTCGCCACTACATCGGGATTATCGCCGAATTGTTCAAGGGCTTTAACGATCTTGAGCAAGAATGATTGCCGCCAATAAAAATACCTTGTCGAGACAAGGATCATTGTGCACCATCCCGGCTATCCCTACATGTTATGCAAGGCAATGCTGATCGTTCCGTGATCGGTGCCAGTCGAATTTCCATCTGCGGAGTCAAGAATGATAACCACCAACAGCCCGATTACACCCTTTTACAACGAAGAGGACGAGGAAGAGAACAAGTCCGGTGGCCTGCCCGGCGCCATGATGACGAAATTTCTGGAAGCCCGTACGATCATGATATTCGGCGGCATTGACCAGAAGCTGGCGGAGCGGGTCTCGACGCAGCTGCTCTATCTCGACCATGTCAACAATGATCCCATTCGCATCTTTCTGAATTCTCCCGGCGGTCACGTCGAATCGGGCGATACGATTCACGATCTTGTCCGCTATATCAGCTCACCGGTCGCCATGATCGGAACCGGCTGGGTCGCGAGCGCCGGCACGCATATTTTCCTCGGCGTTCCCAAGGAACAGCGCTTCTGCCTGCCCAATACCCGGTTCCTGATCCATCAACCATCCGGTGGTGCCGGCGGCAAGGCATCGGACATCGCAATTCAGGCGCAGGAAATCGTCAAGATGCGCGAAAGACTGGCGCGGATTATCGCGGACGAAACCGGACAGGACGTCGAGCGGGTCCGCAAGGATATTGATCGCGATTACTGGATGAGCACCGAAGAAGCCAAGGAATATGGCATTCTCGGCACCGTGATTGACAAGGCTAGCGAAGTCATCATCTAACGAGGGCTGGCGCGCTCCATTGGCAGCCAGATCTCGTTGATCGCAACCCATAAAAAGCCGGACAGGTTCACCCTGCCCGGCTTTTTTAACGTCCCGACGGGATAGATTATTTCTTGGCTGGTGCCTTTTTGGCAGCCGGCTTTTTCGCCGCCGGCTTCTTGGCCGCCGGTTTTTGGCTGGAGCCTTCTCGGCAGCGGCCTTGGCCGGAGCCTTTTTCGCTGCAGCCTTCTTGGCCGGTGCCTTTTCGGCATCATCCTTCTTGGCAGCTGGCTTTTTCGCAGCGGCTTTCTTGGCTGGCGCCTTTTTCTTGGCTGCCGGCTTTGCTTCGGCTTCGTCTTCTGCCTCGATCGCGGCTTCCAGCTCTTCACGCGTTACCTTGCGGTCGGTGATTTCGGCCTTTTCAAACAGGAAGTCGACAACCTTGTCTTCGTACATTGGTGCGCGAAGCTGGGCTGCCGCCATCTGGTCCTGCTGGATATACTGGACGAACCGGTCGCGGTCTTCCGGACGATATTGCTGGGCCGCCTGCTGGATCAACATGCCCATTTCCTGCTGGCTGACTTCGACGCCATTGGCCTGGCCGATTTCCGAGAGCAGCAGTCCAAGACGGACACGACGCACCGCGATATCGCGATATTCGTCTTTCTCGTCTTCCATTTCCTTGCGGGCCGCCTCCGGATCTTCTTCCTGGGCCGCTTCCTGCTCGAGCTGCTGCCAGATCTGGTTGAATTCGGCTTCGACCATGCCCGGTGGCACTTCGAAATCATGGCTGGCTGCCAGCTGGTCCAGAAGCTTGCGCTTCATATGGGTCCGGGTCAGGCCGTTGAGTTCCTGTTCGATCTGGCCCTTGAGCAGTTCGGACAGCTGGTCAATGCCTTCCAGACCCATGGATTTCGCCATTTCGTCGTCGGCTTTTGCCACCTTCGGCTTCTGCACTTCGGCAACAACAACGTCGAACGTCGCGTCTTTGCCCTTGAGGTCCTCGACATTATAGTCGTCGGGGAAGGTCACCTTGACGAGCACTTCGTCATTGGCCTTCTTGCCGATCAGCTGGTCTTCGAAGCCCGGGATCAAACGGCCGGAGCCCAGCTCGATCGCCATGCCTTCGCCCTTGCCGCCTTCAAACGGCACGCCGTCAACCTTGCCTTCAAAATCGATCAGGCACTGGTCGCCGGTCTGCGCCTTGTAGGTTTTGGGTGCGGTTTCGAACTGTTTCTGGCTTTCGGCGAATTTCTGCAGCGCTTCATCAACGGTTTTCTTGTCCGCTTCCACCTGAAGGCGTTCGAGTTTCAGACCGTCGACCGATGGAGTCGGAACATCCGGCAGGATTTCCAGATCGAGCTTCACATTGGCGTCCTTGCCCGGCTCATAGCCTTCTTCAAGGTCGACATTGGGCTGCATCGCCGGACGGAGATTATTGTCCGTAATGGTTTTCTCGATGCTTTCTTGGATCGAGCTGGTCAGCGCGTCCTGCATCAGGGCGTCATTGTGCATCTTGCGCACAAGATTGGCCGGAACCTTTCCTTTGCGGAAGCCGGGCATATTCACCTGTGGTGCAAGCTTCTGCACTTCGGCTTCGACCCGCGATTCGATATCCTTCGCGGTAATCTTGATTTCATAGGCCCGTTTCAGACCTTCGTTCAGCGTTTCAACAATCTGCATGACTATCCTTCTGGTGCCTTCATATTCGATGTGTAACGATAGATATTGCAACTAACTTGGTGCGGGCGAAGGGACTCGAACCCCCACACCCGAAGATACCAGAACCTAAATCTGGCGCGTCTACCAATTCCGCCACGCCCGCCCAGCTAAGTCGTCAAAACTCTATCGAAGTACGATTGACCCGCGCGCCTAGCCGAAAGGCTCGTTGAGGGCAAGTGGGGTTTGAAATTCTAATCGACCAATTGCCGAATCAGCCTGGTCACGGGCCATAGGGCCTTGCCTGCCCGACCCCGCTTCACTCAACCACAGCGTCAGAGACAATGGCGTCCGCTTCCGTGACCTCAGCTTCTGCGGCACTTTCTGGCGCAGGTGATGCGGCCAGCGCTGCTTCAGCAGCCGCGACGCGCGCCGCTTCTTCCTCGGCCTTGATATCAATCACCTGGTCACGCTCATATCTGAACAGGCCTTCGACCGGTCCCATTCTGCTGACCATCGCCCGATAGACATTATTCAGCTTGCCCGAGGGCGCAAATTCCGCACGTGCGGCGGGATAGGATGAAAGAGAATCGGGCAATCCGAACTTGACCGGCAATTTCAGCCAGCGCAACGCCTTTGAATCGGGAGAGTTCTCCTGCAAAAGCATCGGCCCGAGAAGCGCTGTACCGCCATTGTCTAATGCGGGTGCATTGGTCAGGAAATTGCCCAGATCCGTGATCTGTCCGGCCCTGACCGAAAATTTCACGCTGCCCATGCAATAGCAGACACCAGTCGTCGCCGCACCGGGGACGCTCAATACCGGGCCGAAATAATTATAATTGCCCGGTTCGACTTCGATCATATAGCTGAAGACAGGATTTTCCTTGTCGGACTTGTCCTTGGAGAAAACAAACTGGGGACCAAAGCTGACCGAATTCCACAATTCGATCGGTCCGATCGAGAATGTTTCGGCGGTTGGTTCGACCGGCTTCTTGCCGGGGCGGCTCGCCCTGGATTCGGTCAGGCCTTCCCATCTTTTAAGTTCCCGAACATATTTGCTTTTCGCCTTCTCGAACTGTTCGGTCCACTCGGCCTCGTAGGCCGCGATATTTTCCTGACCGGGTTCCTTGATGAAGACACCCCATTGTCGGCTGTTTCCGTGCAGGAATATATATCCCTTGCTTTCGTCAAACAGGAATTTGCCGTTTTCAGATTTTTTCTTCGACGGAATCGAATTCGATATTCCGGCTCTCCGCCTGAGCGGGACCGGTTGCCGCCAGAGCGATCAGGGGAAGCAAGAGGATTGCGAATTTCCGCGTGATATTGTTTTTCATTTTTCAAGCACCTCGCCTGCCGGTTTCGGGCCGGATATTACCTTGGCCTGGATCAAGAAATATTCCCGGCGCTTGTCGTCATTTGCTTCGCCGAAGCCTTCCTCAAAATGGAATTTCTGCCACCGCTCCTTTTCGAGGCCGTATCGGTCATAGCCCTTGAAGGCCATGCAGTTGCGAAGATTGACGCGACGGACCCGGCGGCGCTCGGCAGAACCGAAAATGGCATCCGCCACCAGTGAGCCGATAATGCTACCGGCCGCGCTGCCCAGCATGCCGGCTTGCGGCGAATAATAAGAGACGCTGGTGCTGTAATAGCCCGCGCCGCGCGCCAGGGCATCGCATTCGTTTATATCGCCGAAGGCAACGTCAAAGCTCGTGTCCGGCCGGTGGAAGAAGAAATATTTGTCGTAAACCCTGATATCCGCTTCGGTTTCTTCAAATTGCAGATCGGGATATTCGATCGCAGCAATTTGGTCTTCCGAAAAACCTCCAGCGGCGGCTCCGATTTGATCGCCTGCCCCCAGGCAGCCTGTGAAATACTAGCCGCCGCGATGAATATCGCAAAATTCCGCACTGAATAACCTCCCCCGAAATCCATTATAGATTTCAGGGGACGCTATTTGCATTCACCGCTTCAATCAAGGACCTTCTTCAATAGTTCATTCACCACCTGCGGATTGGCCTTGCCCTGCATCGCTTTCATCGTCTGGCCGACGAAGAAACCGAACAGCTTGTCTTTGCCGTCGCGATACTGGGCGACCTTGTCTTCGTTGGCGGCCATGACGTCGGCGATGACTTTTTCGATCGCGCCGGTGTCGGATTCCTGTTTCAGGCCCTGTTCCTCGACAATCTTTTTCGCGCCGTCGCCCGTTTCGAGCATGATCTCGAAGACCTGCTTGGCGATCTTGCCCGAAATCGTGCCATCGGCAACCAGGCTGAGCAATTCAGCGGCCTGTGCCGGGGAAACCGGGCTATTCTCGATGTCGAGTCCCATGCGGTTGAGCGCGCCGAACAGTTCGGACGTTACCCAGTTGGCGGCGCTGCTGGCGATTTTTTCAGGCTGGTCGGTGGTTTCGAGCAGCTCCTCAAACCACAGGGCCGTTTCATGCTCTGCGGTCAGCACTGCGGCGTTATAGGCGCTCAGGCCGAGGACATTCTTGTAACGCGCGCGCTTTTCGTCGGGCAGTTCCGGCAGGCTCGCCTTGCAGTCGAAAATGAAGTCATCTTCCAGCTCCAGCGGCAACAGGTCGGGATCGGGGAAATAGCGGTAGTCGTGCGCATCTTCCTTCGAGCGCATAGACCGCGTTTCGCCCTTGTCCGGATCGAACAGGCGGGTTTCCTGCACGACTTCGCCGCCATCCTCGATCAGGTCGACCTGACGCTGGGCTTCATATTCGATCACCGCCTGGATGAAGCGCATCGAGTTGACATTCTTGGTCTCGGTGCGGGTGCCGAGCTCGCCGCCGGGCTTGCGGACGCTGACATTGACGTCGGCGCGCATCGAGCCCTGTTCCATATTGCCGTCGCATGACCCGACATAGCGCAGGATCGAGCGGAGCTTGCGGACATAGGCCGCCGCTTCCTTGGGCGAAGTCATATCCGGCTTGGAGACGATTTCCATCAAGGCAACGCCGCAGCGGTTGAGATCGACATAGGACATGGTCGGATGCTGGTCATGCATCAGCTTGCCGGCATCCTGCTCGATATGGATACGCTCGACACCAATCGCCTTGCCATGGGCGTCGGGATCTTTCTCGTCGAGCGAAATCTGGATCACGCCCTCGCCCACGATCGGATGGTAAAGCTGGGAAATCTGGTAACCCTGCGGCAGATCGGCGTAGAAATAATTCTTGCGGTCGAAGCGGGAATATTTGTTGATCTGCGCATTGATCGCGAGACCGGTGCGCACCGCCTGACGGACGCATTCGCCGTTCAGCGTCGGCAACATGCCGGGCATGGCGGCGTCGACCAGACTGACCTGCGTATTCGGCTCGGCGCCAAATTCGGTGGAAGCTCCCGAAAAGAGCTTTGACTTGGATGTGATCTGGGCGTGGACCTCGAGGCCGATCACGACCTCCCATTCGCCGGTTCCGCCCTGGATACGATATGTTGATTCAGTCATATGGATTCTTCCGCTTAATTCTTCCATGCAGGAGCAAGTTATTCCACCAATCAAAATACCTGCTGAAATTATGCAATTGAAACGTTAGTAGGCAGTATATCCACAGTATTGCAGCCCAGACGGTCCACAATAAAACAGACAATATCGGCTTAAAAACCAATTCATTGATTAACTCGCCCAGCAAATTTCACCACCACTGTTCCGGTTTCGCCACGAATCCAGCCCGTTCCTCGATTGCCAGACCTGCGTTGAACACGCTCTGCTCATCCAGCGCCTTGCCGATGATCTGTAGGCCGAGGGGCAATCCCTTGCCGTCCAGTCCGGCTGGGACCGACATCGCTGGCAATCCGGCCAGTGAACTGGGCACGGTGAACACATCGTTCAGATACATGGCCAGCGGATCGTCGCTTTTCTCGCCCAGACCAAAGGCTGCGCTTGGCGCGGTTGGCGTTAGCAACAAGTCGCAGCTGTTCCAGGCCTTGTCGAAATCCTGCGAGATCAGCGTGCGGACCTTCTGCGCCTGGGTATAATAAGCGTCATAATAGCCGGCGCTCAGCACATAGGTGCCGATCATGATCCGGCGTTTCACTTCCGGTCCGAAACCGGCTTCGCGGGTGGCGGCATACATGTCCTGCAGCCCTGCCCCGTCCGGCAGATCGCGCAGACCGTAGCGCACGCCATCATAGCGCGAGAGGTTGGACGAAGCTTCGGCCGGTGCGATGATATAATAGGCGGGCAACGCATATTTGGTATGCGGCAGCGAGACATCGACGATGGTCGCGCCGGCATCCTTGAGCATTTCGATGCCCTTCTGCCACAGCGCATCGATTTCGGCCGGCATATTGTCGACCCGATATTCCTTGGGAATACCGATTTTCTTGCCCGCGAGATTGCTGTTGAGCGCCGCCTCCCAGTCGGGGACGGGCAGGTTCAGCGAGGTAGAGTCCTTGGCATCGAAACCGGCCATGGATTCGAGCATGATCGCGCAATCGCGGACATCATGGGCCATCGGACCGGCCTGATCGAGCGAACTGGCAAAGGCAATCGTGCCCCAGCGCGAGCAACGGCCATAGGTCGGTTTGAAACCGGTGATGCCGACGAATGCGGCGGGCTGGCGAATCGAGCCGCCGGTGTCGGTGCCGGTGGCTGCCGGGGCGATATGTCCCGAGACTACCGCTGCACTGCCGCCCGATGAACCACCGGGAGCCAAATCGACGTTACCGCCGTCATTACGCCGCCAGGGTGAGATCACATTGCCGAAGGCGCTGGTCTCGTTCGACGAGCCCATGGCGAACTGGTCCATGTTGAGCTTGCCGAGCATACCGGCCCCGGCCTTGAACAGGTTGGACGATACGGTCGACTCATATTGCGGAACAAAGCCTTCGAGAATCAGGCTGGCTGCGGTGGTCGCGACGCCCTCGGTGCAGAACAGGTCCTTCATGCCGATCGGAACACCGGCCATCTTGCCGAGCGTTTCGCCGTTGGCCTTCGCCTTGTCGGTGGCTTCCGCCGCCGCCAGAGCATGTTCCGGTGTTTCGACCAGAAATGCGTTCAATGGCTTGGCCGCGCTGACGCGGGCAATGAAGGTCTCTGCGACTTCCTTTGCGGTGAATTCACCATCGGCAATGCCGCTGCGGATATCGGCGATACCCATTTCAAATATTGCGGTCATAGCACTGGCTCCGTTCGTGCTGAGCTTGTCGAAGCATTGGTGTTTGCCGCCGGGCCCTTCGACAGGCTCAGGGCGAACGGGTTCTGTTTCGGCAGCATCATTATTCAATCACCTTCGGAACGGCAAAAAGCCATGTTCGGCAACCGGCGCATTGGCCAGTATCTTGTCGCGAATCTCGCCATCGGTGACGACATCCTCGCGCAGCCGCAATTTGTTCGGGATCACCGCCGTCATCGGCTCGACCTTCGAACAATCCACTTCGCCCAGTTGCTCGACCCAACCCAATATCTGGTTGAGCTCGGGCACGAAGGCGTCCGCTTCGGCTTCGGTAATCGCGATCCTCGAGAGGCTGGCGATCTTTTTGACGGTTTCCTTATCGATTGACATGACTCATTCTTTTCAGGTTCATCTTTTTTCGGGTATTTTGGATTTTTATTGTGTACCGAGCGCCGCTAGCACTGGCGCGGAGCGGCTTCAAGCGGATTGAAGCGGCAGTATATAGGTTGGAGTGTCATTTGGCCCGTAAATTTCTCTATTTTGTCGCAGGCATGGTCATTCTCGTGCTCGCCGGCGCATTTGTTTATCAGGTCTATGGCGACGATCTGATGGAAGTGGCCTTTGTGCCCGACACCGAATTTGCGGCGCAGGAAGTGCTGGAAACCAATGTTTATGCCGATACCGCGATGTGGCTGGCGCGGCCCGAGCTGGTGAAAGACAACCCTGCCCTGTGGCTTCCAGAAGGCTATGAAGACAGCGAGCCTGCGCTACCCGAATCCGCAAAGGCCGCCGTTTTCTTCGTTCATCCGACGTCCTTCCTGAAAAAGGATCACTGGAACGCGCCGCTCGATGATCAGGAATCGCAGGATCGGGCACGCATTTTCCTGCGCGGGCAGGCCAGCGCCTTCAATGGCATCGGTAACGTCTGGGCTCCGCGCTATCGCCAGGCTACCCTCGGCGCGTTTCTGACCACAAAGCCCGAAGGCCAGCAGGCGCTGGACGCGGCCTATCGGGATGTTCTGGCGGCCTTTGATTATTTTGTTGCGGAAATCCCCGGTGACCAACCGATCATCCTGGCCGGGCACAGCCAGGGCAGTCTACATCTGACCAATTTGCTCAAGGACCGGGTCGCGGGCACGCCGCTCGCCAACCGGATTGTCGCTGCCTATGTCGTCGGCTGGCCGGTTTCGGTGGATACGGACATTCCGGAAATGGGTCTCGATATTTGCGAAGCACCCGATCAGACGCGCTGCATCATGGCCTGGCAGAGCTTTGCCGAACCCGCGGATTATGGCCGGATCGTGGACGTCTATGACTTGACCATCGGCTTCAACGGCGAGCCGCGCAAGGATACAAAGCTTCTGTGCAGCAACCCGGTCAACGGCGATGTCAACTCATCCTCTCCGGCTTCAGCCAATCTCGGCACGCTGGTCCCGAATGACGATCTGAGCGAAGCGAGCCTCACTGTCGGATCGGTACCGGCAAAATGCGATCCGCGCGGTTTTCTGCTGATCGGTGACCCGCCCGAGCTTGGCCCCTATGCCCTGCCCGGCAATAATTATCACGTTTATGACTATAGCCTGTTCTGGGCCAATATTCGCGCCGATGCGCGCCGGAGGATGGCGGCATTTCCGGCACGCTGATCTCTGATGATGTCGCCGCCTTTGCGCAGGCGCTGCCCGGCGGCGGCCGGTTGCTCGGTCTCGATATCGGCACCAAGACCGTCGGCATGGCGCTGTGCGATTCGCACTGGACCTTCGCGACGCCGGCGGAAACCATCGAGCGGCGCAAATTTTCCAAGGATCTGGAACGCATCAAGACGGTGATTGCCGAACAGAATGTCGTCGGACTGGTCGCTGGTCTGCCGCTTAATCTCGACGGCAGCCAGAGCCCGCAGACCCAGGCGGCACGCGCCTTTACGCAAAATCTCAAACCTCTCGGCCTGCCGATTCTCCTGTGGGACGAACGCTGGAGCACCCAGGCCGTCACCCGCGATCTGATTGCGTCGGACGTCAGCCGGAAAAACGGGCGAAGGTCGTCGACAAAATGGCCGCCGCCTATATTTTGCAGGGCGCCATCGACAGGCTTGCCGCGCTGCCCTGATGACTCTATAGAACCCGCTTTAATGACATCGCAAAAACCGCATCGTCGCAGACCTTTCCAGCCGGATCGGATGCTTTTCCTCATCGTCATCTATTGGGTATCGCCGGGCTGCAGCCCTGGGAGATATTATTCTTGCTGGAAGAGGCCAAGCAATGGGTCGATCTCAATAAGAAATCCAGCAAACATGCCGACAAGCTTGATGGCCTGACCGTCATCAATGCGTTTTTCGAAAACAGCACCAGAACGCTGCTCTCCTTTGAAATTGCCGGAAAACGCATGGGCGCTGATGTCGTCAACATGCACGCGGCGCAATCGAGCATCAAGAAGGGCGAGACGCTCATCGATACGGCGGTCACGCTCAACGCGATGAAGGCCGATGCCATCGTTATCCGCCACGGCAGCTCTGGCGCGGTGCAGCTAATTGCCGACAAGGTCGACTGTCCGGTGCTCAATGCCGGCGACGGGCGCCACGAGCATCCGACCCAGGCTTTGCTCGACGCGCTGACCATCCAGCGGCGCAAGGGCGAGATCAGCGGGCTGACCGTCACCATCTGCGGCGATGTGATGCACAGCCGGGTGGCCCGGTCCAATATCTATTGCCTGACCACATTGGGCGCGAAAGTAAGGGTCTGCGCACCGCCTTCCCTGCTGCCCGCCGACCTTGACCGGTTCAATGTCGAGGTCTTCACCAATTTTGACGAAGCCCTGGAGGGCAGCGATGTGGTGATGATGCTGCGGCTGCAGAACGAGCGGATGAACGGGGATTTCATCCCCAGCCCGCGCGAATATCATTATCTTTACGGCCTGACCCGGGAGCGGCTGCAGCGTGCCAACGACAATGCCCTGGTGATGCACCCCGGCCCGATGAACCGCGGCGTCGAGATCGACAGCGAAGTGGCCGACGATATCGAAAATTCTGCGATAACCGAACAGGTCGAAATGGGGGTTGCCGTGCGCATGGCCTGTCTCGACATATTAACCCGCAAGTCCCGCGGCGTGGAGGGCTGGTCATGAAGAAGATATTCACCAACGCCCGCCTGATTCTCCCGAACGCAGAGCAGCCGACGGAAGGCCATCTGGTCGTCAAAGGTGAACGCATCGCTGCGGCGGATGATGGTAATGACGGGGAAAGCGGCGAGACAATCGACTGCAAAGGCAGGCTTCTCGCGCCCGGCATCGTCGATCTCGGCGTTTTGCGATCGACAAGCCGGCATTCCGCTTCGGCGGGATCACCCGGGCGGCGCTGATGCCGGATCAGGCCCCGATCCTCGATCTGCCCGCGATGATCAAGCATAATGCCGTGGAGGGAAAACCGGATCTCTGGTCCCATCCGATCGCGGCGGCCACCAAGGGGCTTCAGGGCAAACAACTGGCCGAGATCGGCCTGATGCAGCGCTCCGGCGCCAAGGCCGTGGCCACCGGCCGGCAATGGATCGCCGACAGCGGAATCATGCTGAGGCTGCTGCAATATTGCAAATCGCTGGACCTGCCGCTGATCGTGCACAGCGAGGACGCCGGTCTGACCGGCGATGCGGTCGCGACCAATGGCGAAACCGCAACCCGTCTGGGATTGGCCAGCGCCACGGCTTCTGCCGAATCGGTGGCGATTGCCCGGGATATCGCGCTGGTCCGCGAAACCGGTGCCCATGTCCATTTCCGTCAGGTCACTACGGAAGCCGGCCTTGAGCTGATCCGGGCGGCAAAATCCGAAAAGCTGCCGGTGACCTGCGGCATCACCCCTGCCCATCTACTCTTGTCCGACATCGCGATCAGCGATTTCCGGACATTCGCGCGGCTTTCTCCGCCGCTGCGCAACGAGGACAATCGCCTCGCCTGCGTTGAAGCTGTGAAAGACGGCACCATTGACGTGATTTCTTCCGGCCATGACCCGCGCGGTCCGGAAGACAAGCGCCTGCCCTTTGCCGAGCTGCGCCGGGCATGGCCGGGGCGGAAACTTTGCTGGCGCTGTCTTTCACGCTTGTCCGCGACGATATGATTTCAACCGGGCGGCTGTTCGATCTGTTGTCCGCCAATCCGGCAAGAATATTGGGGGTCGAGGCCGGGCTGCTGAAAGCGGGATATGAAGCCGACTTCATCCTGATCGACGAGGATGCGCCGTGGCGGGTGGACACAAGGAAAATGGCAGCGGCTGCCGGCAATACGCCGTTTGACGGCCTGCCGGTCCAGGGCCGGGTAACGGCCATATATAAAGGCGGCAGAGCTTATTAGCCCGCCGCCTTTATCACGTTTCTGGATTGCCTAGCGCGAAGCGAGTTTCTTGGGGGCCTGGCTGGCCATGCGTGAAGGCGCAACCTTGTTGATGCCCGTCGCATGGCGCACGATGCAATTGCCGCCCTTGGCCTTGATACCGTCACACATCGCTTCGGCGGTTTGCGCATTGCCAAAGCCGATGGCTGCCAGCCGGTAAAGCGTCCGTCCCTTCACGTTGACTCGTGAGCTGGCATATTGGAACGACTTCAGGTCGCTGTTTCTGGCCGACAAAATTCCCCAGGCGCGCTTGGCGCTGGCTGGCGAGGAAAAAGCACCGAGCTGGACCAGATGGGTACCGGAGGTCGAGACCACGGTTTGCGATTCCGGCTGATAAGCCGTCTTCTGCAATATTGGTTTGGCGGCTGGCGAATTCTGTAAGCCGGCGGTTTTTACCGGTGCAGGCTTGTCGCGTTCGACAACAAAATTGGCGGGCGTCGCAGCGAGAGCCGGCTTGGCCTGTGCCTTGGCTGCCGGGGCCGTTGCCTTGGCAACCGCGCTGCTGGCCGGTAATGCAACCGACGCAACTTTGACATTATTTTCCTTGGCGAGGAAATCGACATCGGAGCCGGCTTTTGGTGCTGGTCCGACGGCCGGCAGCGGCGTGTTGCGATCGAAGCTGGCGACTTCGCGCCCATAATCCTGCTCGGGCGATGCAGCGACGTTGGTCGGCGCAAAATTCAAGCGAAGCGCCAGTTGCGCTGGTTGACCCGGATCATTGGCGACCGGAGTCACGTTCAGCACGGTGGCAATGCGGGTCTGATAAGCGCCGGGGCGAGCCATCTGGGCCCATTCCATGACCCGTTCATTGACCGCAGCCGGTGCCACGTCCTGGACTGCCATCAACTTGGCTTCTTTCCAGCGACCATCCAGCGCGTAAGCCAGACCGAGATTCTGGCGGGTACGGCCCGTGACATTGGATCCGCGGATCGCCTGCTCGAGAACCTCAATGGCGGTCTTGCTATCGCCGGCCAGCGCCAGGGCGAGGCCATAGTCGGCAGCCGGAATATATTGGCGATTGTTGACGACAAGGGTTTTCGCCTTGTCCGCCTTGCCCTGCCCCAGCTGCGCGAGGCTAAGGCTCAAAATGGTGCGCGCGTCTCTCTTGCCGAGTTCCATCGCGTCCTGGAAACTGCGTTCGGCAGAAGCCATGCGTCCGGCGGACAGATAGGCTTGGCCCAGAAGCGCCCGTGTCTCGGGATCGCTGCCGACACCTGCAACCGAACGCTCGGCATAGGCGATCGCAGCTTCAAGATCGCCTTTAGCCAAGGCCTTTTCGGCCTTCTTGGCATATTTCGCACCGTCTTTGACCGTTGCCGGCTTGCTGGACATGGATGCGACCGAGCCGCCGCCAAAGGGACCGCAGCCTGTCAACACGGTGGCAAACACCATGGAGGAAGCAGCCATTTTCAAAATTACATCGCGTTTCATTTTTATGCCCTCGCAATAAAAGTCAGTCTTTCCGTTCTAAATTCTCTTCTCGCCCGATTCAGACAGAACCGCGCGACGGAACGCGTTCGGCCAGATCATCCAGTTCGGGGATCGTCTTCAAATATTCGTCGACAGCCCTAGTCACCAATTGCTGGGCCGAAATATTCTTGACCGCGGTTGCCAGGCGCAGTTTCAAATGCCGTTCGGGATCAAGACGGAGAGTGAATGCCGTTTTGGCCTTGCGCGTCCGGGATTTCGTAGCCGGGCGGGGCTTTCTGGGTTCGGCCTTCGGGAGCCTTGCGGATTCCAGCACCGATGGCCTTTCGGCCAGCGTTTGAACGTCCCGCGAAATCGACAATGGAACAGGCGTATCGCCGGCATTTTCCGCGTCCGTTTTGGTGGAATCCTCGGTCGAAGGCTTCACCCCCAACTTGGCGGCAATTTCCTCCTGCTGCTGCCGGACGGCGGCACCGGGATTCGGAATCGCTCCGGCCAGGGGATTGTGAATATGTTCAACCGGATGCGCGTCATGATCGGGATCGACATCATAGCCCATGTCATCCCAGCCCAGGTCTTCATGGATTGCGCCATCAAGGTCGGAACCATGGTCTGGGAAATTCGTGTAGCCCTGACGACGCATCGCCGGTTTTGCACCGCCCTTGCGAGCAGCAGGCTGGACGAAAGGGATGCAAGGGGTTTGGGATCGCTCATTTTTCAGCCTCTCCCATCACGAACCAACCACACGGCGGCCAAAATTGCCACCGGGTCGCTGCATGCCAGGATTGACATTCTGTGCCATCGCCGGAGCGCTGAATATCGTCCGGCGGAAATTTTTCTCGAGCCGATCGGAAATATAGGACCAGAGATGGACGACTTCCTGCGCCGAACGGCTTTTGGGATCGACTTCCATCACGGTCCGGCCATCAATCATCGAACCGGCAAAGTCGGTGCGGTGATGGACCGTAATCGGTGCAACCGTACCGTGCTGGGACAAAGCGACCGCTGCTTCGGATGTGATTTTGGCTTTCGGAGTCGCGCCGTTGACGACGAAAAGCAGGGGTTTTCCTGCCCGCTCGCAAAGATCGACGGTAGCACCAACCGCTCTGAGATCATGCGGACTCGGGCGGGTCGGGATAACGATCAGTTCGGCAACCGAGATAACGCTCTGGATCGCCATGGTGATGGCCGGTGGCGTATCGATGACGGCGAGCTTGAAGCCCTGCTGGCGCAATATCGCCAGATCGGAAGCAAGACGCGACACCGTGGTTTGGGCAAAGGCGGGCAGCTCGGCTTCCCGCTCGTTCCACCAATCGGCCAGTGACCCTTGCGGATCAATGTCAATCAACACGACAGGACCTGCCCCGGCCAGTTGTGCCTGCACAGCCAGATGACCCGACAAAGTCGTCTTGCCGGAACCGCCCTTTTGCGAAGCCATTGCTAGAACTCGCACGCTCTTCCCCTTGTTCAACCACGGCAATCACTGCCTGAAAATCTCTAATCTGCGGCTTTTGTGACAGAACAGGGCTAAAATAGGGTTAACAGGATCGAGGGGAATTTTGCGCTGGCGCGATTATCGGTTACATTCTCCGGCAGAGGATTCCCGAGCCGCCTCTCCAGTTTTTACTAGACTTGAAGAGTCTCAGGGGTTTAGCAACATGCAAACGGTTGATAAGGCGCTAGTTTTGAAATCTGATTACCGAGGAAAATCCATGAAAAAGGCCCATAATTCCATCGCACCGTTATTCGGTCTGGCGCTGATCCTGGGTGCGACACCTGCTCTGGCGGATGTGAAGGACGGCGTCGATGCGTGGGGACGCGGGGATTTCCAAACGGCGATCAACGAATGGCGCGGGCCCGCCGAGCGAGGCGATGCTGATGCGCAGTTCAACATGGGCCAGGCCTACAAGCTTGGCCGCGGCGTTCCGCAGGATCTGGCCCAAGCGGAAAATGGTACAAGAAAGCAGCGGATCAGGGCCATTTGCAGGCCAATGACAATTATGGCCTGGTGCTGTTCCAGGGCAATCGTCGCAGCGAAGCCCTGCCTTATCTTCAGGCATCAGCGGAACGCGGCGAACCGCGGGCGCAATATGTACTGGGAACCGGCCATTTCAACGGAGATTTTGTCGAAAAGGACTGGATCCGGGCCTATGCGCTGATGACCCGCGCCTCGGCGCAGGACTTGCCTCAGGCAACCTCCAATCTGGCACAAATGGATCGCTTCATTCCAGTCGAGGACCGGCGGCGGGCGGTCGAACTGGCCGGCCAGATGGAACAGGATGAAAAGCGGGTCAGAACCGCGCAAATCGGCGGCTTGCGCCCGGCACAGTCCAGCGGAGCGGTACAGACCGCCCAACTGCCGCCATCCCGCCCTGCACTGCCCGATCCGGTGCCATCGGCCGGCCCGATCACTCCTGGCGTGACCTATGCGCCTTCCCCGCAGCCTGCGCCGGCAGCGCCTGTCGCAACCGCAACAGCGCCGGTGCAGACCGCCACCAGTGGCGACTGGCGCGTGCAACTCGGCGCGTTTAGCGACGAGAACAAGGCAAAAACCCTCTGGACCAAGCTTGAAGGGAGCGTTTCCGCCCTTTCCGGGTTGCAGCCCTATCTGGTCAGGGCGGGCGGCATCACGCGCTTGCAGGCAGGACCGTTCGAAAGCCGGGCGCAGGCCGATTCCCTGTGCGGTCGTGTCAAGGCTTCCGGCAATGACTGCATTACCAAGAAGCGGTAAACCGGACCTATTGCGAAACCCACTGGTCCGCGGTAATGCCCTGAATATATAGCAGCGCCGTAAGATCATTATAGCGGATCGCCACATCAGCGGCCTGCGCAGCCTTCGGTTTGGCGTGATAGGCGACACCCAGCCCGGCTCTTTGCAACATCGGAATGTCATTCGCCCCGTCGCCGACGGCCAGACAGGATTGCAGTGAAAGCCCGCCATCCTGCGCAGCGGATTGCAGCAGCTGGTCCTTGCGGGCAGAATCGACGATCGGCCCGTCCAGCCCGCCGGTCAGCAAGCCGGAGGATTCGCCCAGCACATTGGCATGAAAGGACTCAAAACCAATGGCTTGCGCGACAGGCTTCGCAAATTTTGTGAATCCGCCCGACACCAGGATAGTGGTCGCACCTACGCGGGCCATGGTCCGGACCAGGGTTTCGGCGCCCGGCATGATCCTGACCCGTTCATCGAGGCATAGCTGGATCGCGGCGGTCTCCAGGCCCTTGAGCAGCGCCACCCGGCCGCGCAGCGCCTCCTCGAAATCCAGTTCGCCCTGCATCGCGCGTTCGGTGATGGCGGCGATTTCCGACTTGATGCCGGCATAATCGGCCAGTTCATCGATACATTCGACCGTGATCATGGTGCTGTCCATGTCGGAAATCAGGAGTTTCTTGAGACGATTGGCTTCCGGCTGCACTGCCACATCGATATCGCCATCTATCTCTTCCAGATATTTCCGCGCCGTGCCCGGATCGCCGTTGAAGAAAATATCCAGCACCCGTCCGTCGATCAGGCCGGACTGGCGCGCGATGGTGACATCAGCCTCGCCCAGGCGGGCGATCGCCGACTGAATATCTCTCTCATTCAGGGATTCTTTTGCTATGAGCGTGGCGATGAACATGATTTCTCCGAAACAGGACCAGAATGTTGCGCTGGTCGTAGGTCCGACGGCCAGCGGCAAATCCGCCTTGGCATTGGACATTGCCAAAAAGCAACCCTCGGTAATCATCAATGCCGACAGCGCGCAGGTCTATCGCGATCTCACCATATTGAGCGCGCGCCCGACCCGGGACGAGATGCAAGGCGTAGAGCATCAGCTGTTCGGCTATATCGACGGCATGGAGGCCTGTTCTGCGGCGCGCTGGGCGAGTGAAGCCAAGACGGCAATCGCTGCAGCGCACGAACGCGACCTGCTGCCGATACTGGTCGGCGGCACCGGACTCTATGTCCGGATATTGCTCGAAGGGATCGCGCCGATTCCCGAAATCGATCCCGGTATCCGGCAGGAAATCCGTAAAATGGAACTATTGGAAGCATATCGCGCGCTCCAGGAGCTGGATCCGGTTTCGGCGGACAGGCTGAACGCCAGTGACACCACCCGCATTCAGCGGGCGCTGGAAGTGGTCCGGTCGACCGGCAAGACGCTCGACCATTGGCAAAGGCACAAGACAGGCGGAATCGGCAACCGGATCAGATTGCATCCGCTGGTGCTGCTGCCGCCTCGCGAATGGCTCTACGAACGCTGCGACAGGCGATTGCACATGATGATCGAGCGCGGCGCGCGGGAAGAGGTCGAACGGCTGCTGGCCCGCAATCTCCCTGGCAATCTCCCGGTCATGCGGGCGATCGGTGTCACGGAAATCGCGGCCTGGATAGCGGGCGATATCAGCAGGGAATTCGCTATCGAACGGGCCCAGATCGCGACCCGCCAATATGCCAAGCGCCAGTATACGTGGTTCCGCAACCAGAGCCCGCCCGACTGGCACCGGGTAGAAAGCATGGATAATATCAATATCGATGATATATTTGATATTATATTACGCGATTAGGCCTTGACATAACATATTCAGATATGTAGCCAGCCCCGAATTGATAAAGCCTTGCCTATTGTGTTGCAGTGCATCATGGCGGGCCAGCACGCGTAACAGACAGTTGATGGAGCATGATGTGGCCGAAAAAAGCGGCGCCGATATATTGGTCGAAACCCTGCTGGATCTGGGTGTGGATACCGTTTTCGGCTATCCGGGCGGCGCTGTGCTTCCCATATATGACGCGCTCTACGAGCACCCCCGGATAAAACATATCCTGGTCCGCCACGAGCAGGCTGCGACCCATGCGGCGGAAGGCTATGCCCGCTCTACCGGCAAGCCTGGTGTCGTACTCGTCACATCCGGTCCGGGCGCGACCAATGCGGTCACCGGCATCACCGACGCGCTGATGGACAGCATTCCGATGGTTGTCATCACCGGCCAGGTTGCAACCAATCTGATCGGCACCGACGCCTTCCAGGAAGCCGATACGGTCGGCATCACCCGCCACTGCACCAAACATAATTATCTGGTGAAAAAGCCTTCCGATCTGGCGCAGGTTGTCCAGGAAGCCTTTCACATTGCTACCCAGG
>NZ_PYIA01000138.1:0-2176 GCF_013265645.1 Sphingopyxis sp. BSNA05
CTCGCTGCTGTTTGTCGCGCTAGGCGGTGCCATATTGGGCGGCCTGTTGCTCAACCTGATGCCCTGCGTTTTCCCGATACTCAGCCTGAAAGCGATCAGCCTCGCCAAGGCCGGCGGCAATGAAGCGGTCGTCCGGCGCGATGCTCTGGCCTATACGGCGGGTGTCGTGCTGGTTGCCACAGCGCTCGGCGCAGTTCTGCTCGGTCTGCGCGCCAGCGGAGCGGCGGTCGGCTGGGCATTCCAGCTGCAGGACCCGCGGATCATTTTTGTGCTGCTTGCGCTGGTGACCGCTATCGGCCTCAACCTTGCTGGCCTGTTCGAACTGCCCAATATCAATTTCGGCAACAAGCTCACACGGAAGGACGGCGCCGCCGGATCCTTCTGGACCGGCGCGCTGGCCGCCTTTGTCGCCACTCCTTGTACCGGCCCGTTCATGGCCGCCGCTCTCGGCGCGACCATCGTCTTGCCACCGATCGCCGCGTTGGTGATTTTCGCAGGTCTGGGCGTCGGCCTCGCCCTGCCCTTTCTCCTGATCGCCTTCGTCCCGGCAATCCGCAGCCGGCTGCCCAAACCCGGGCCCTGGCTGGACAGTTTCCGCAAGATCATGGCGATCCCGATGTTCCTCACCGGCATCGGGCTGATCTGGCTGCTCGGTCGCCAGATCGGCACCGATGCGCTGGGTCTGTCGCTGGTCTTTCTGCTCACGGTCTCTCTGATCCTGTGGTGGTTCGGCGGCGGCCAGATGAAGGGCCTGTCGCGCGGTGCGCTGACCAGCGCAGCCATGGTTGCCGCCATAGTAGGCGGCATCATCGCCCTGCCCGGCAAAGAGGCAATGAACGAACAGAAGCTGGCCCATGCCTCCGGCGCGACGCTGCCCAGCGAGCCTTTCAGCGAGACACGCCTGAGCGAGCTGCGGGCATCCGGCCAGCCGGTCTTTGCCTATTTCACCGCCGACTGGTGCATCACCTGCAAGGCTAATGAAGCCGCCGCCATCCAGCGCAGCGAGACCGCCGAGGCTTTTAAAGCCGCCGACGTCGCCGTGCTGATGGGCGACTGGACTCGGCCTGATCCGGTGATCAGCAGATTTCTGGAAAAACACGGTCGCGCGGGCGTACCGCTCTATCTCTATTATGCGCCCGGTAAAGAACCGGTCATCCTGCCGCAGATTCTCACGGTGGCAACATTGACAGAACTCGTGGGCAAGGCAGTATAAGGCAGGTCATTTGATTCCATCCCCCACGAACGGAGACAGACAATGCGAAACTTTCCAGCCTTCACTGCAGCAACCATTGCAGCGATCGCATTGGCCAGCCCGCTGGCGGCGGCCCAGAGAAACGGTGCCATCGCCCAGGATTTCAAACTTACCGACGTGAACGGCAAGACGGTGCAGCTGTCGCAGTTCCGCGGCAAGACCGTGGTGCTGGAATGGCACAATCCGGGCTGCCCCTTTGTCGCCAAACATTATAATAGCGGCAATATGCAGGCGACCCAGAATGCCGCCCGCCAGCAGGGCGCGGTCTGGCTGACCATCAACAGCGGCGCCAAGGGCAAACAGGGTCACATGACCGGTGCCGAGGCAAAGGCGCTGATTGCAGAACAGAAGATCCGGTCCACCCATTATCTGTTCGATACCAGGGGCGTAGTGGGCAAGGCCTATGGTGCCAAGACCACGCCGCATATGTATATCATCGATGGTTCGGGGACTTTGGTCTACCAGGGCGGAATAGACGACAAGCCCACGGCGAATGTCGCCGATATCAAAACTGCCCGCAATCATGTGCTGGCAGCGCTGAAGGAGATCAAGGCCGGCGCCAGGGTAAGCGTTGCCCAGGCGCGGCCTTACGGTTGCTCGGTAAAATATGCATCCTGATTGACGGAAAATTGCAGGACTGGCACGCAAACATTACGCGCGCACCAGCCCTGCGCCCCAGGATCTGGGGATAGGACGACAGCCTGCGACCCCCCGAAGACCGTTCGTCAACAGGTCCCCGGACCCGATTGCGAAGCAGATTCTGCTCATGACTATTTCCGAGGGTTGGGAGACAGATCCAGTACGCAACAAGGATCTGCCTCCCCCTCTGTTCCGACAGCGTGCGACCCTCGTTAAAGGCGCCGCCGGTCAAACTCTTCCAGTCCGCCAGCCAGCCTGCGCCGGCGGAAATGGGAAACCGTATTT
>NZ_PYIA01000139.1:0-29309 GCF_013265645.1 Sphingopyxis sp. BSNA05
GCCGCCGGAACCGGCCTAGCGCCAGAATCAAAGTCTCCAGCGGCTCGCCATTTTCGCGGCCGATGGAAATTACCAGCCGGCCCTCCTGGACGCTCAGTTGCAACTGATAGGGCCCGGCATAGCCGTCATCATGCTGTTTGAGCGGCTTGAAATAATTGTCCTCGATCAGATCGAATATCGCGATCCGCCGTTCCTGTTCGATATCGGCGTTGCGCCACAAGATTGTGGCCTCGTCGAGTTCAACGGAGATGATGCGCGGATCGGACATAGCGCCCTGTTGCCGCAGCGCAGGTCTCAGGACAAGGGTTTTTGCGGTGCAGCACGACAAGTGCAAATTTTCCACAGAACTGTCCCCCGCGTTTACCAAATTTTTCTCAGCGGACCCTTGCCGAGAATCGATTCAGGGTGAATGAGGAGCCATGGCCGAATTGATGCGTTTCGAGAATGATGAACATGAAGAACAGCGCCTGCCGCGCAATGTCGAGGCAGAGGCGACTTTTCTCGGCGCGTTGCTGATCGACAACCGGGTCGCCGAAGATGTGCAGACAAGGCTGAGGCCGGAACATTTCTACGAACCGTTGCATGGGCGGATTTACGAGCAGGCGCTGAAGCTTCTCGACAAGAATATGGTGGCCACGCCGGTTACGCTGAAGCCCTATTTCGAGTCGGATGAAGCGATGAAGGCCCTGGGCGGCCCTTCCTATCTCGCTAAATTGACCGGTGACGGCGCCGGCCTGATCGGGGCCCGGGATTTTGCGAACCAGATTTACGACCTGGCGCTGCTTCGCGAACTGGTCAGTGTCGGGCGCACGCTCGTCGAAAGCGCGCTGGATACCAGCGAGACCGTCGACCCCAAGGAGCAGATCGAGGAAGCGGAAACCGCTCTCTACCGGGTGTCCGAAGGCGAGGCGCAAGAAGGCGGCGTGCGGTCGTTCCTGCAGGCATCGACCGAGGCGCTGAACAATGTCGAGCGGGCCTTCAACAGCGGCGGCAAAGTGTCCGGCATCACCACCGGCCTGACCGATGTGAACGCGAAAATGGGCGGCCTGCACCGAAGCGATCTGCTCATTCTTGCCGGACGTCCGGGCATGGGCAAGACCTCGCTCGCAACCAATATCGCCTTCAACGCGGCAAACCGCTATTTGCGCGACATGAACGACGGAATCGCGCCGGAAGATTCGCTTGGCGCCAAGACCGCTTTCTTCAGTCTGGAAATGTCGGCCGACCAGCTGGCCACCAGGATTCTGTCGGAACAGGCCGAGATCAGTTCTGAAAAATTGCGTATGGGTTCGATCAGCCGGGATGAAATGCACCGGCTTGCCATGGCATCGCGGGATTTACAGGACCTGCCACTGTTCATTGACGACACGCCGGGCCTGACCATTGCCGCGCTGCGGACAAGGGCAAGGCGCCTGCAGCGGCGTCAGGGCATCGGTCTGATTGTCGTAGACTATTTGCAGCTGCTGCAGGGCTCTGGCCGCGCCAATGACAACCGGGTCAACGAAATTTCGGAAATCAGCCGTGGGCTCAAGACTCTGGCCAAGGAACTGCAAGTGCCGGTCATGGCGCTCTCGCAGTTGAGCCGGCAAGTCGAAAGCCGCGAAGACAAAAGGCCGCAACTGTCCGATCTGCGCGAATCCGGTTCGATCGAGCAGGACGCGGATATCGTGATGTTCATCTTCCGCGAAGAATATTATCACATGGCGGTGAAGCCGGACGTGCCCGATGCCAATTCCACGCCCGACCAGATCAAGAAATATGAGGACTGGGAACGCGACCATGTGCAGGCCGAAGGCAAGGCGACGGTCATTGTCGCAAAGAACCGTCAGGGCTCGACCGGGAATATCCAGCTGAGCTTCATCAGCGAATTCACGAAATTCGGTGATCTGGCCTATAGCGAAGGCCCTGACGTATATTAGCCCGTACGGATGCATTTCCCGCCGCGCCGCCGACCACTAGAAAATCGGGTCGTTCACCCCGTCCTTGCCGCCTTCTGGCAGCGGCGTCACATCCTCGTGAATGCCGCATTCGGACTTGTCCCATCCGCGCCAGCGTCCGGCACGGGGATCCTCGCCCGGCAGCACTTTTGAAGTGCAGGGCGCGCAACCGACCGACAGATAGCCTTCGGCCTCCAGCGGGTGACGCGGCAGATCATGTTCCTCGAAATAGGCTTCCAGGTCATCCTTGATCCAGTCACCGAGCGGATTGATCTTCAACCGGCCATCGTCGATTTCAAAGCGCGGAATATTGTTGCGGGTCACCGACTGGAATGCCTTGCGGCCCGAAATCCAGCTGTTGAGACCAGCCTTGGCCCGGGCCAGCGGTTCGACCTTGCGGATTTCGCAGCAGCCGTCCGGGTCATAGGACCAGCGCAATCCGTTCTCGTCCTTTTCCGCCAGCACGGCCGCCTCTGGAGCGACGATATTGGCGTTCTTGATGCCGAGAAGGCTGATCAGCGTGTCGCGATATTCCAGCGTTTCCGGAAACATCTTGAGCGTATCGACGAAGGTCACGGGAATGGTCGGGTCAACCGCTGCAACCAGATGCAACAGGACCGCGCTTTCGGTGCCGAAAGACGAGACCACGGCGACTTCACCGAGTTGCCGTTCATCGAACAGGGCCTTCAGCATGGTCGTCGTGTCGACACCCTCGAACCGCTGGTTCAGGCGTCGGCGTCGGCCTGCGTAAAGTCGGGGCGAACATTGATCGTGTCGATCTTGCGTGCGGCTTCAGCCATGACGGAGCCTCCAGATCGGGGTGCGTTGGTCAGACGTTGCCTGATAGACATGGTCGTAACGCTTGATCGCTTCTGCCATCAGCGCGGGGTTGATCGGCGAATCGGGGGCAAAGGCATCGAAGCCGCAGCGCCGCATATAGGGAAGCTGATCGAGCAGCACATCGCCACTGGCGCGCAGCTCGCCGGCATAGCCGGATTCGCGCAATATCTGGGCGGCGGAATAGCCGCGGCCATCGCCAAAGGCCGGGAAATCGATTCCACCAGCGACAGGCGGTCGAGATAGGGCAGCAACAGGCGCGCGTCTTCGCCCGCCTCTATGCGCACGGCCGTGGCATTGGACTGGTCCAGAAAGGAATCGAGCGAAACCGCCGGTTCTTCATGGACCTCGTCATCGCGTAAACGGATTGCTTCAACCATAGATAGCCTCCTTGAACCGGGCCATGCCGACCCGGCGATAGGTGTCAATAAACCGTTCACCCTCCTCGCGCTGTTCGAGATAGAGATCGGTTACTGTTTCGATGGCGTCGATTACACCGTCTTCCGTGAAACCGGGGCCGGTGATCTTTGCCAGACTGGCGTCTTCCGCACCGGAGCCGCCGAGTAGAAGCTGGTAGTTTTCGGTGCCCTTCCGGTCGACACCCAATATGCCGATATGCCCTGCGTGATGGTGGCCGCAGGCGTTGATGCAGCCGGAAATTTTCAGCTTCAGTTCGCCCAGCTCCCGCTGCCGTCCGAGATCGGCAAAGCGTTCGCTGATCTTCTGGGCGAGGGGGATGGAACGGGCATTGGCCAAGCTGCAATAATCGAGACCGGGGCAGGCAATGCTGTCCGTGATCAGGTCAAGATTGGCGGGTGCCAGACCGGCTTCGTCCAGCTTCTGCCAGATCGCGTAAAGATCGCTCTTTTTGACATGCGGCAGTACGATGTTCTGGCTGTGCGTGACGCGCAGTTCGTCAAAACTATATTGCTCGGCCAGATCAGCCATCAGGTCGATCTGGGCTGACGAAGCGTCACCCGGGATGCCGCCGCGCGGTTTCAGGCTAATCGTCGCAATCGCGTAGCCGGGCTGTTTGTGCGCAGAAATATTCTGGTCGACCCAGACAGCGAAATCCGGATCAGACAGGTCCAGATCATCGCTGGCCTGTTGATCAAAGGGTGGATCCTGAAAAATTTCGTTATCCGCGCCAGTTCCTCGACCGGAGGATTGAGGCCCAGCTTTTTCATATGGGCAAATTCTTCCTCGACCTGGCGGGTATATTCTTCCGCGCCCAGTTCGTGGACGAGGATCTTGATCCGTGCCTTATATTTATTGTCGCGCCGGCCATAACGGTTGTACACGCGCAGGCATGCTTCGGCATAGCTGATCAGTTCATCTGCAGGGACAAAGTCGCGGATTTCCGGCGCCACCATCGGGGTCCGGCCCATGCCGCCGCCGACGAAGAATTTCGCGCCCAGTTCGCCCGCTTGATTATGCACCAGCTGAATACCGATGTCGTGCAGGCGCATCGCCGCGCGATCGGTATCGCTGGCAATCACGGCAAATTTGAATTTCCTGGGGAGATAGGAAAATTCGGGGTGGAAGCTTGACCATTGCCGCAATATTTCGGCCCAGGGGCGCGGGTCGGCAATTTCGTCGGCGGTCGCGCCGGCGAACTGGTCGGATGAGATATTGCGGATGCAATTGCCGCTGGTCTGGATCGCGTGCATTTCGACCGACGCCAGATCGGCGAGAATATCCGGAGCGTCTTCCAGCTTGATCCAGTTATACTGGATATTCTGGCGGGTGGTGAAATGGCCGTAGTCGCGATCATATTTGCGCGCAATATGGCCGAGCATCCGCATCTGCTTGCTGCTCAGCGTCCCATAAGGAACGGCAACCCGCAGCATATAGGCGTGGAGTTGCAGATAGAGGCCGTTCATCAGCCGCAGCGGTTTGAACTGGTCCTCGGTCAGGTCTCCAGCGAGCCGGCGTTTCACCTGGTCGCGGAATTCCTCAACCCGCGTGTCGACCATTTTCTGGTCATATTGGTCATATTGATACATGTCAGATCACCCATTCGCCGGCGTCGGGATCGGCCGGCTTTAATGTCAGGTCGGGACGAACGGTCGGTCCGAGCGCCCGCACCCGGTCCTTGATGTGGCCCGGACGCGGGCCGTCTTCGGTCTGTTCGGCTTCGATAATATAGGGAGAGTTCACCCGGCGGGCGGCTTCCTCGCGCTGCAGGATTGCTTCACCTTGTTCGCCCACATCGGTCGCGTCCTTGACGAAGCGGGACCAGTCGAGCCCGGTCCACCAGATGACGTCACCGGTTTTGAGATCATTTCCGGTCAGAATTTTCATGCGACCACTCCCGCCATTTGCGCAAACTCAAGAAATTTATTTTCGGCGTCGCCATAGCGGGCGACTTCGCCGACCACGAGCAAGGCCGGGCTCCGGACATCTTCCCGCCGTACCATGTCGCCAAGGTCGGTCAGAAGCGTGCGGAGCGCGCGAAAATCGCTGCGCGTGCCGTTTTCCAGCACCGCCACTGGCAGGTCCGGAGCCGCGCCGTCGGCGATCAGTTTCTCGACAATCGCTTCGGCATTGGCCACGCCCATATAGATGACCAGAGTGCGGCCCTTGCCAGCCAGACCCGACCAGTTCTGGTCGGACAGGCCCTTGCACTGGCCCGCAACGAAGCTGACCGCGCTGGAGGCGTCTCGATGAGTGAGGGGCATGCGTGCCTGGGCAGCGCAACCGAGCGCGGCGCTGATACCCGGAACGACTTCCACGGCGACACCGGCAGCAATACAATCATCGGCCTCTTCGCCGCCGCGTCCGAAAATGAACGGATCGCCGCCCTTGAGCCGCACGACCAGATGGCCCTTGCCCGCTTCTTCGATCAGGATAGTGTTGATCTGGTCCTGCGCGACGCTGTGCAGCGAGCGCTTCTTCGCGACCGAGATATAGCGCGCGGATGGCGACGCAAGATCCAGAATGTCCTGACTGACCAGACCGTCGTGGACGATCACGTCGGCGCGTTCCAGCAGCCTTGCAGCCTTCAGGGTCAGCAACTCGGGATCGCCCGGACCGGCACCGACCAGATAGACTTTGCCCGCCGTGGGCGTCTTGCTTGTTGTCTTTTCCATGAATGCGATATGCGCGCATCGGGCAAGATGTTCAAAACAGAAGTTTTTGGGGGCGCCTAAGCTTAGCTATTTGTGGCTGGCGCCTATTCTTCTTGCTCGCTGTTTTCGTCCTTCAGGCCGATGCCGATCCTGGCCCGTGCTTTCTCCGCTTCCATCGAAACGACCGGATAGGCGCAATAGTCGGCAGCATAATAGGCACTTGGCCGATGGTTGCCCGACAGGCCGATGCCGCCGAAGGGGGCTTCGGACGATGCGCCCACGGTCATCTTGTTCCAGTTCACGATGCCGGCCCGGCTGCTTGACCAGAATTGGTCATAATGCTGGGCGGTTCCGCCGATTAGCGCAGAAGACAGGCCGTAACGCGTGTTGTTTGCCTCGGCGATCGCTTCCTCGAAGTCGGCAACGCGGACAACCTGCAGGATCGGTCCGAACAATTCGATGTCCGGCCTTTCCTCAAGCTCGGTTACATCGATGATGCCGGGCGTCAAAAAGGGGAGCCCCGCCACAGGCCTTGCCATATGCTTGATCGGCTTGCCGCCATGGCTCATCAGCGCAAGGAAGCTTTCGGTCAGGCCGTCTGCGGTATCATTGTCGATCACCGGACCCATGAACGGGGCGGGCGAGGCGAAGGGCTCGTCGATGATAAGTCGGTCGGTGATTCGCTTCACTTCCTTGATGATGCGATCGTAAATCTCGTCTTTCACGATCAGGCGGCTCGCGGCGGAGCAGCGCTGGCCGGCGCTCAGGAAAGCGGACTGGACGATCAGTACGGCAGCGCTGTGGATATCGCTGGTGTCCCAAGCGATGATCGGATTATTGCCGCCCATTTCCAGCGCCAGTATCTTGTCTGGCCGCGATGCAAACTGGCGGTTGAGCGCGATACCGGTCCGCGCCGAGCCGGTGAACAGGACCCCGTCCAGCCCTTCGTTGGCGGTCAGCTGTTTGCCGGTTGCGGGGCCACCGTGCAATATATTGACGACACCGGCAGGCATCCCGGACTGTTCGAAGGCATCCATCAGATATTGTCCGACAGCGGGCGTTTTTCCGATGGCTTGAACACAATCGTATTGCCGGCAATCAGCGCCGGGACGATATGACCGTTCGGCAGATGGGCTGGGAAATTATAGGGACCGAGCACGGCCAGCACACCGTGTGGCTTGTGCCGCAGGGCCGCGCGCATATTGGGCTGGCTCGGCAACTGGCGCTGCGGCGTCCGGTCGGCAAAGGCGCGGACCGAAATATCGACCTTGTTGATCACCGATTCGACTTCCGTGCGGGATTCCCAGAGCGGCTTCCCGGTTTCGCGGGAGATCAGTTCCGCAAGCTCATCGCTGCCGGTGCGTATGCGGTTGGCGTAGCGCCGCACCGCTTCGATCCGTTTGACCAGCGCAGTGGCGGCCCAGCCAGGCCAGGCTTCGCGCGCCCGGGCCACCACGGCATCGGCGTCCCCGCTGACGCCTGTCCAAAGGGTCGCTCCGGTTGCTGGTTCGATGGATATCAGGTCGCTCAAATTGGCCTCTGTTTTCTACGGATTAGTTGCACGATAAACCATATATGGCACATCTCTCGCGATAGACCATAGGGCTTGAAGACTTAACGCCCCATGATGAATTCTTCTCGATCGGCAACTGGTGCCCGGGCATATATCAGCCGTTGCGCAGAGCAGCGCCCATCGCACGGATATCATTGACCTTTTTCGTTAGTGGTTCCCAATTATCATCGTCGGCAATGGCATCCCAGATCGATTCAACTTCCTCGATATGCATAGAACAAGGCTCCGGTTTCTGCCAATATTCGCTGGACGCTGTCTCATGCGTGCGCGATCGGCGATCAAGGTCCGGAAGTCGGCAAATTCGGGTGACTTGTCCTCTGGCCGGGCGAGATTTTCGCATTTGCCCCAATCGAAGAAGAACCGGTCGATCTCGACGGTTTTTGCGCCAGCCTTTTTCCGCTGCAACCACCAGATCGCGGTCTTTTCAAAGCCCTCGGACTTGACGCCAAGACGCCAGCAGAAATGTTCGGTAAAGGCGGTGCCATAGGCTTTCGGAAACGTCTCCAGCGTCGCAACCAGAGGGTCACTCTCGGCCACCAGCCGCAGGGCGCTGGCAAATTGCGCCAGGTTCCAGTGCAAAGCTTCCGGCTGCCTGCCAAAGCAATATAGGCCTTCATGATCGAAATAGGCGGCGGTGAAGCCCGGCTCCCAATAAGGGGTAAAACGCCACGGACCGTAATCAAAGCTCTCGCCGGTAATATTGATATTGTCGGTGTTGAGCACACCATGAACGAAACCAGCGGTCATATAGGCGCCGGCGAGCCGGGCCACTTGCTCGGTTGTTCTTGCGAATAATTCCGTAGCGGGATCGTCGGTCTGCGCTCCGCCAAAATAATTTTCCAGGCAATAGTCGACCAGTTGCCGCATCAGTGCTTCGTTTTTCTCATAGGCCATGCGCTGGAACGCGCCGATCCGGATATGGCTGTGGCTGAGCCGGGTCATCACCGCCGAGCGGGTGGGGGAAGGCTCGTCGCCTCGCATCAGTTTTTCGCCAGTTTCAATCGCGGAAAAGGTCTTCGACGTGTTCACGCCCAGTGCCTCGAGCATTTCCGTGGCAAGAATTTCACGGACCGCGCCTTTCAGCGTAAGCCGGCCGTCACCGGTTCGGCTCCACGGCGTCGTGCCCGAGCCCTTTGTGCCGAGGTCCATCAGCCGATTCTCGTGATCTCGCAACTGCGCGAACAGAAATCCCCGGCCATCGCCGATTTCGGGATTATAATTGCGGAACTGGTGACCGTGATAGCGCAGCGCCAGCGGCGGATCGAGATTGTCCGGCAGCGGCTGGAACCTACCGAAATGGTTGATCCATTGCTGCTCGTCCAGCTGGTCCAGTCCTACGCTCTGATCCCAACGGTCATTTCTGAAACGCAGGATATGCTGTGGGAAATCGGCGGCGGCGACCGGATCGCCGATCTTTTCTCCCAATCGGGTAATCTGGACGTCGGCCCGATAGTCGGTCTTGCCGGGTTCTGCTTGCGGTTTATATGGCATTCTACCACAGTGGCGGCTAATCGGTTGCGCAGCAAGTGGCAAGACGGGACGAGGAACAGGATGAGCGAAGAAAATGGCTATCAGGATGTCTACTGGGAATCCGATGACGGGCTGAAACTGCACGCCCGTGACTATCCCTCGGACAGCGGCAAGATACCGGTTATCTGCATCCCCGGATTGACCCGCAATGCCCGCGACTTTGAACATCTGGGCGCGGGCTTCGGTGGCGGTCGCCGGATCATCATGCTGGATTTGCGCGGACGCGGTCTGAGCGAATATGCCAAGGAAAGCAGCACTTACAATCCGAAACAATATGTCTCCGATATCATCATGCTGATGGACGAGTTGAAGATACCGAAAGCGATATTTTTCGGCACATCGCTGGGCGGCGTGGTCACGATGATCATGGCGAAAAATATCCCGAACGGGTTGCTGGCGCGCTGCTGAACGACATCGGGCCCGAACTCGACCAGAAAGGGCTCGACCGGATCGCCGACCATGTCGGGCAGGGTCGCAGCTTTGACACTTGGGCGCACGCCGGGCGCGACATGGCAGAAAATAACGGCGACATTTTCCCGGATTTCACGCTCAAGGACTGGATTGCCTTTGCCAAGAAAGTTTACCGGATGAACAGTTCCGGGCGGATCAAGCTGGACTATGACATGAAAATTGCCGAACCCTTCGACAGCAAGGGCGGTGGCAGCGGCGCTCTCTGGAATGCGCTGGAGAATATGCAGGATATTCCGACGCTCATATTGCGTGGCGAACTGTCGGATCTGTTCAGCGAAGAGGTCGCTCGCAAGATGGTCGACAAGCTCGACAAGGCCGATCTCGTCACGATACCGCGCGTAGGCCATTGTCCGACGCTGGAAGAGCCCGCCTCGCTTGACGCGATCAACCAATTGCTCCACCGCATCGACTGACCCGTTCCAGACAGCCGAGCATCACAATCGCATGAAACCAGCCAAGATATTGCATCTGCACAGCACCTTCAATCTGGGCGGCAAGGAAGCGCGCGCCGTCAGGTTGATGAACCATTTCGGTGCCGCTGCCGAACATGTGATCCTGTCGGCCGAACCCGGCAGCCTGTCCGCTCGCGAAGCGATCGATCCGGCAATCAAGGTGAGCTTTCCAACCGACGCGCCGTCGCTTGCCGGCAAGCCGTCGTTGAAACGCTATCGCGAATTTGTTACCTATTTCCGCCAGTTCGATCTGATCTTGTCCTATAACTGGGGCTCGATGGACGGCGTGATGGCGCGGACGCTTTTCTCGCGGATCGAGGGCCTGCCGCCGCTGATCCATCATGAGGACGGCTTTAACGAGGACGAGCAGAAAAAGCTCAACTGGAAACGCAATCTGTTCCGCAAATTTGCGCTCGGGGCGGCGCAGGCACTGGTCGTTCCTTCGCAAAATCTGGTCCGCATTGCCCTGGATGTCTGGAAACAGCCGGAGCTGAAAATCCATCGAATTCCGAACGGCATCGACGTCAAGCGATTCGATAAAAAGCCGCAGCGCGGTGCCTTGCCGGGCTTCACCAGGCGCGAAGGGGAGGTCGTCGTCGGAACCGTGGCCGGTCTGCGCGCGATCAAAAATCTGCCGCGACTGGTCCGGGCCTGTGCTGCAGCAGGCGACAATGTCCGGTTGGTAATCGTTGGCGAAGGGCCGGAAAAAGACAGGATACAGGCCGAGGCACAACGTGCGGGGCTAGGAGATCGCTTGCTGATGCCCGGCTTCCTGGCCGACCCGGCGCGCTATATCGGACTGTTCGACATTTTTGCACTGTCCTCCGACAGCGAGCAATTTCCGATTTCGCTGATCGAGGCGATGGCGGCAGGGTTGCCGGTGGCGGCGACCGACGTCGGCGACATCAAATCGATGGTGTCGCAGGCCAATCAGGGGTTCATCAAGCCGCTCGGTGACGAAAGCAAATTTTGCGAATCGCTGACAACCCTTGTCCAGCACCAGCAGTTGCGCGAAGACCTCGGGATGCAGAACCGGCTCAAGGCGCAGGCGGAATATAACGAAAGCAAGATGCTGGCCCGCTACGCGCTGCTCTACGGACAGGCGCTGGGACGCGCGGATTTCGGCCCGGGCAAATAGCGTTTCAAGCAGCAGAGTTTTTTCGAGCATTTTTAGTTGCCGGTGTCTATATCGGCCTTTGGGGAAAATAGGAGATTTCATTGTTCAAGGGCTTAAAACCCATTCAGTATAACGGTCAGGAAGTATGGCCGTTGATCGAGGGTGGAAAAGGCGTCGCAGCCACCAATCACGCGAGTTCGGGTGCCTGGGCGGCTGCCGGCGGCATCGGCACGGTATCCGCAGTCAATGCGGACAGCTATGACGAACATGGCAATGTCATCCCGCAAATCTATCATGGCCGGAAACGCGAAGAGCGGCATCAGGAATTGATCGACTATGCGATCGACGGTGCGGTGACGCAGGTCAAGCAGGCTTATGAAATTTCCGAGGGCAGGGGCGCGATCAATATTAACGTCCTGTGGGAAATGGGCGGCGCGCAGCAGGTGCTGGAAGGCGTGCTCGAACAGACCAAGGGCATGGTCGCAGGCGTCACCTGCGGCGCTGGCATGCCCTACAAGCTGTCCGAGATTGCTCAGCAATATGGCGTAAACTATCTGCCGATCATCAGCTCCGCCCGTGCTTTCCGCGCGCTGTGGAAGCGGGCCTACAAGAAGGTTCCGGACCTGATGGCTGCGGTCGTCTACGAAGACCCCTGGCTGGCGGGCGGTCATAACGGCCTGTCCAATGCAGAAGATCCGCGCAAACCGGAAGATCCCTATCCGCGAGTCAAGGCGCTGCGCGACACGATGCGCGCCGAGGGGATTGCCGACAGCGTGCCGATCATCATGGCCGGCGGTGTCTGGCACCTGCGCGACTGGCAGGACTGGATCGACAGCGATGAGCTTGGCCAGATTGCCTTCCAGTTCGGCACCCGGCCCTTGCTGACCAAGGAAAGCCCGATCCCGGAAAGCTGGAAGAGCGAGCTGACCAAGATCAAGGAAGGCGATATCCTTCTGCACAAATTCTCGCCGACCGGTTTCTACAGTTCTGCGGTGCGCAACGAATTTTTGCGCAGTCTTGAAGCGCGGTCGGAACGGCAGATTCCCTATTCGACCGAGAAGGCCGGTGAGCATACCCACCAGCTGGATGTCGGGGTCAAGGGCAAGAATTTCTGGGTCACACGCAATGATCTGCTCCGCGCGCGCGAATGGGACGGCCTCGGCTTTACCATGGCGATGAAAACGCCGGACAACACATTGATCTTTGCCACGCCCGAAGAGTCGAAGATGATCCGCAAGGATCAGGCGGATTGCATGGGCTGTCTCTCGCATTGCGGCTTCTCCGCCTGGAAGGATCACGACAATTTCAGCACCGGGCGGCTTGCCGATCCGCGCAGCTTCTGTATCCAGAAAAGCCTGCAGGAAATTGTCCACGGCGCACCGGTCGAGGAACATCTGATGTTCGCCGGCCATGGCGCGTATAATTTCGGTACCGATCCCTTCTACTCCAACGGCTTTGTGCCGACGGTGAAGCAGCTGGTGGATCGCATCCTTACGGGCGACTGAGTTGGACATCCGGCGCGATGATCTGAGCAGCCAGCAGGTTCAGGACCTGCTGGCTGCGCATCTCGCCGGCATGCAGGAAAATTCGCCGCCGGACAGCGTTTATGCGCTCGATCTTTCGGGTCTGCGTACGCCCGATGTCTCGGTCTGGACGGCATGGGAAGGCACAGACCTGTGCGGCATTGGCGCGCTCAAGCAGCTTTCACCATCGACCGGCGAAATCAAGTCGATGCGCACCGATGCCCGGCATTTGCGCAAGGGTGTCGGCCTGGCCATTCTCGACCATATTATCGCGGTGGCCAGAGAGCGCGGCTATCGGCGCCTGAGTCTGGAAACCGGATCGGGCGCGGAATTCGAAGCCGCGCTGACCCTGTACCGGAAACGGGGGTTTGAAAATGGCGAGCCGTTTGGCGGCTATGTGTCGAGCGACTTCAACCAGTTTCTGCATCTGGAGCTGTAGCGGACAGCGTGCCTTCTCCCGTGCGGGAGAAGGATATAAAGCCTTATGAGCGAAGCGAATTAGGCGCAGTTGGATGAGGGTGTTCTGCTGTCTGGGGTTTAGAGAACCCTCAACCCAGCTCCGACCAGGCAGCAAGCTGCCAAGTTTGCACGACCCTCTCCCTTGAGGGAGAGGATAAATTCCCGTCAATCCAGATCCCAGGCCCGTTCGCCATGGTTGGAGATATCCAGGCCATCGCGTTCGTCATCCTCGCTGACCCGCATCGGCAGGATGTAGCTGATGCCGAAACCGAGGATCGCCGTGGCGACCGCCGACCAGATGGCGACCGCGCCGACGCCGATCAGCTGGGCAACAAACTGGCTGCCAAAGGCCATGTTTTCGCCATAGCCGGTGCCGCCGAAACTTTCAGAGATGAACAATGCGAGCAGCAGGCTACCCAATATGCCGCCAACGCCGTGGACCGCAAAACGTCGAGGCTGTCGTCGATCTTGAAGCCGTTCTTCACCAGCCCAACGGCGAAGAAGCAGACGATTGCGGCGGCCGTTCCGATGAGGATCGACGCGCCGGGGCCGACAAAGCCTGCGGCCGGGGTGATCGTTGCCAGACCGGCAATGGCACCCGTCGCAACGCCAACCGCGGTTGGCTTGCCGACCTTGAATTTCTCGATCAGTATCCAGACCAGCGCGGCCATGGAGGCGGCGATATGGGTATTGATGATGGCCGCCGAGGCATCGTCGGTTGCTGTCAGCGCGGAGCCGCCATTGAATCCGAACCAGCCGACCCAGAGCATGGCCGCACCGGCGACGGTCAGGGCAGGGCTATGCGGCAGCATCAGCGTCTTGGGCCAGCCCATGCGCTTGCCGAGCATGATTGCGACAACCAGCGCGGAAACGCCAGCCGTTGTATGCACCACAATACCGCCGGCAAAATCGAGTACGCCGAGATTGCTCAGCCAGCCGCCACCCCAGACCCAATGGGTCACGGGCGCATAGACTACGAGCAGCCAGAGCGCGCAAAAGGCGACGACCCAGCCAAAGCGGGCCCGCTCGACCCAGGCGCCGATCATCAGCGCGGGCGTGATCACGGCAAAGGTAAGCTGGAACATGGCAAAGGCGGATTCCGGTATCGAGGTGGCTTCTCGGACATTGCCGAGATTGTTCAGCATCGCGTTGAAGCCGCTGCCGAGAAATCCGTTGGTGACCGGACCGAAGGCCAGCGAATAGCCAATGATAATCCACAGGACCGAACAAATGCCGACCACCGCCATGCACTGGATCAGGACCGAGAGAAAATTCTTCGCGCGGACGAGGCCACCATAGAACAGCGCCAGGCCGGGAAGGGTCATCAGCAGAACGAGCGCGCTGGATGTCAAAATCCAGGCTGTGTCGCCGCTGTTCGCGGCATCGGCGGCGATGGCGGGATCGATTGCCAGTTGCGCCTGCAGCGGCGAAGCCGCCAGGCCGACCGCCAACATGGCGCCTATGGATTTGACTGGATATTTCATGACGATCCCCGCAGCTATAATTTTATTATGCCTGTTCGCCCTTGCGAATCAGATTGCGACGAATTCCTAGTCGAGACGGGAGGGGGACTCAACGGAAAGCTTAAATCCAGCCTTCGAGAACCTGGTCCGGGGGGCGGTGGCCGTCGGCCCATACTCGGATGTTGGTGATCACCCTTTCCCCGGAAGCTTCGCGCCCCTCAAAGGTTGCGCTGCCCATATGGGGAAGCAGGACCGTGTTCTTGAGTGACAGGAAACGCGGATCAATGGCGGGCTCGTTCTGGTAGACATCGAGGCCGGCACCGCCGATCCGCTCGTTCAGCAGGGCATCGATCAGTGCGTCCTCGTTCACCAGATCGCCGCGGGCGGTGTTGATCAGATAGGTTGAAGGTTTCATCATTGCGATTCGCCGGGCATTGATCATCTCGTGCGTTTCCGCCGTATGGGGGCAATGAAGCGAAATAATGTCACATTCGCGGACCAGTTCGTCGAGATCGGCGACAAAGCTGGCGCGCAGCGATTCCTCGACAGCCGGCGGCAACTGGCGGCGGTTGTGGTAGAAGATCGACATGCCGAAGCCGGAGGCCCGGCGGGCCACAGCCTGGCCGATGCGGCCCATCCCGACGATACCGAGTTTCTTGCCGCCGATACAATGGCCGAGCATGCCCGATGGTTTCCAGCCTTCCCATTGTCCGCTCCGCATCAGCTTTTCGCCTTCGGACAGGCGGCGCGGGACGGACAGGATTAGCGCCATGGTCATGTCCGCGGTGTCTTCGGTGAAGACGCCGGGCGTATTTGTGACGAGTATCCTTCTCGCGCGCGCCGCTGCGAGGTCGATATGATCGACCCTGCACCGAAGCTTGCGATCATCCGCAATCGGTCGGGAGCATTGGCAATCATCTCTGCGTCGATTTGATCGGTCACGGTCGGCACGAGGACATCGCAATCCGCCATGGCTGCAATCAGGTCCTCGCGGGAAAAGGGTCTGTCGCTGTAATTTGGTACCGCATCAAACAGTTCGCACATGCGATTCTGATTGGAATCCGCCAATTCGCGGGTGATGATGACACGGGGTTTCGAGATGGCTGATGAGTCTGGCATAGACCTGTTGCTATGCCCGAATTTCGGTTCAGGTCAAGCAGGTGGCGCTTGAAGCGGACGCGGTTTTCGGGCTATGCTTTGGTCAATTCGGGGAAGAGTAAACCATCATCATGCGTATTTCGGCTTTCATGCTTGTCGCGATTCCGGGCCTGGTCCTGGCATCGCCTGCTTCCGCGCAGCAGGAACCGCCATATTGGGCGTCGATCGACGAGCCGGAGGCACGGATGCGCACCGGCCCCAGTACCGAATATCCGACGATGTGGATCTACAAGCGCGAGAAGCTGCCGATCAAGATTCTGGCGCGCTACAAATCATGGCGCAAGGTCGAGGATCATGAAGGGATGCAGGGCTGGATGCACGCGCGCCTGCTCAGCGCATCGCGGACCGGCCTGGTGCTGGCGACCAGCGGCAAGCCGGTCGCCATGCGCGCCTTTCCCGATCCCAATGCCAAAATCATCTGGCGGGCCGAACCGGGCGTCGTGGGCAGCCTGACCCTTTGCGAAAAAGGCTGGTGCCTGTTCGACGTTACCGGTCGTCAGGGATATATCAGCATAAAGGATGTCTGGGGCGACGAACCGCTGAAATGATCAGTCGATCAGTTCGATCGCCACTGCTGTCGCCTCGCCGCCGCCAATGCACAGAGCCGCGACGCCTTTTTTCAGACCGCGTTTTTCAGGGCTGCAACCAGGGTCACCATGATCCGGGCACCGCTGGCGCCAATCGGGTGACCCAGAGCGGTAGCGCCGCCATTGACGTTCAGCTTGTCGCGGCTGATTCCGATATCCTGCATCGCGAACATGGCGACGCAGGCGAAAGCCTCGTTCACTTCCCAGAGATCGACATCGGCCACCGACCAGCCTGTTTTTCAAGGAGCTTCTTGATCGCGCTTACCGGCGCGGTGGTGAATTTTGCCGGGGCGTGGGCGTGGGCGGAGTGGCCGACAATCCGCGCCACCGGCTTCAGCCCCTTGGCTTCAGCCACGCTGGCACGAGTCAGCACCATCGCCGCTGCGCCGTCAGAGATGGAGGATGCATTGGCCGCAGTGATCGTGCCATCCTTGGCAAAAGCAGGACGGAGCTGCGGAATCTTGTCCGGATTGCCCTTGAGCGGCTGTTCGTCCTTGTCGACCGTGACGCTGCCCTTGCGGGTTTTCACTTCGACCGCGACCACTTCGTCATCAAAGGCATCGCCTTCGACGGCGGTCTTGGCGCGGGCCAGCGATTCAATCGAATATTCGTCCTGTGCTTCGCGGGACAACTGATATTCGCCGACGGTTTCCTCGGCAAAGCTGCCCATCGCCCGGCCCGGTTCGTAGGCGTCTTCCAGCCCGTCGAGGAACATATGATCCTTCGCTTCGGTATGGCCGAGACGCGCACCGCTGCGCATCTTGGGCAGCAGGTAAGGCGCGTTGGTCATGCTTTCCATGCCACCGGCGACGAGCATGTCGATTGACCCGGCGGCCAGGGCTTCTGCGCCCATGATAGCGGCCTGCATGCCGGAACCGCACATCTTGTTGACCGTGGTTGCTTCCACCGATTGCGGTAGACCGGCAAAAATCGCTGCCTGGCGGGCAGGGGCCTGGCCCTGACCGGCGGAAAGGACATTGCCCATATAGATGCGCTCCACGTCAGAGCCGTCCACACCGGCGCGCTCGACGGCTGCCTTGACCGCAACAGCACCCAGATCGGATGCGCTGACCTCGCCAAGCGCACCCTGCATGCCGCCCATCGGCGTACGGGCATAGGAAAGAATGACGATCGGATCGGAATTGGACATGGATGGACCTTTCTGGGTTTGATGCGCCGCCGGGGCGAGCGCGATTCTTGAAAAGGACATAGGCGCGGCCAACCGGTTTTTCAATTGCGCCATTGAATGCCGACACCGGTCGTGCCAATCGATCCGGAAATTCTTCTCTGGAGCGCCCTTTGCCCGCCTATCTTCTGCCTTTTCCCGCTATGCTCCTGGGCCTTGTCGTCGGCAGCTTTCTGGCGACACTGATAATCAGATGGCCGGAAGGCCGATCGGTGGTTGCCGGTCGCTCCGCCTGCGATCATTGCGGACATAATTTACGCGCCGGCGAGCTGATCCCGGTGCTCAGCTTCGTCCTGCAGGCCGGGAAGTGCCGGCAATGCGGAGCGGCAATTGCCAGAGATCATCCGGGAATCGAACTGGCGGCTGCACTGGTCGGCGGGCTTTCGGTGCTGGTTTCGCCGGACGGGAACGGACTGGCTGGCGCGCTATTCGGCTGGCTGTTGCTGACACTTGCAGCGCTCGACGTGAAGCATCACTGGTTGCCCGACCGCCTGACGGCAACGCTGGCGATTTCCGGTGTTCTGGCCAGCCTGTTGTCGGCAGCCCCATCCTTGGAGGATCGGCTGATCGGCGGCGTGGCCGGCTTTGCATCCCTGGCGATCATAGCGGCCCTATATAAAGGCATCAGAAAGCGCGACGGCATGGGTGGTGGTGATCCCAAGATGCTTGGCGCGATCGGCTGCTGGCTGGGCTGGCAAATGTTGCCGCTTGTCCTGCTCGGCGCCAGTCTGGTCGGAATCCTGGTCGCGATCTCCTGGCGACTGCGGGGCAAAAGCGTGGCTGCCGGAACCATGCTGCCGCTCGGCAGCCTGATGGCGATTGCCGCTTTTCCGCTCTGGCTTTTCCAGGCCGCCACTGTGGCCCCGCTCTATTGAATTGCTTGCGCGCGCAGACAGCGGAAAAAGCCGTTGCCAGCGCAATGGCTGTTCGCTAACAGAGCCACGATTTCGCTGTACAGCAAATGATACAGCCGGAGCCCTGTGGTGGAATTGGTAGACGCGCTGCACTCAAAATGCAGTTCCGCAAGGAGTGCCCGTTCGAGTCGGGCCAGGGGCACCATCACCGACATTTCCTAGGAAAATGCTGTGGCTGTCTGACAAGCATTCTCAAGGACCAGCCGTGTTTACGGGATATTTTTCTCAATATTTGCCTATGTCGCTCGAACGGTTACACATAGGGACGAATCAAAGCGTCCTCAAGGTTGCGGAGGGGACGCGCAGAAGGGCAGGGCTGCCGAATTTCTCGGCAAATTCGGGTTCCAGGCCGCAAGTCCATGGGACGCCAATTTATCCAAATCCGGATAGCTGTGACTTAGTTGCAACGATATTGCGAATTTCGCGGATTTCGCGCCTATCCGGCGGGATTCTCTCGCTTATAGTCTGGACTATTCCCGCCATATAGACCAGTTCCTGCCGCACAATGGGTAGTTGGACCCATTCCAAAAATAAGCTCACCGATCGACAAGGTCGGAGCGCAGGAGAAACACATGAAAATCGCTAAATTTCTAGCCGCTACAGCATTGGGCGGTGTCATTGCCGCATCACCTTCCTACGCACAGGATGTGCAGGAAGAAGAAGCCTTCAATGACAATGTAATCGTCGTCACCGCATCCAAGCGTGAAACCACGCTGCAGGAAACGCCGATTTCGGTCTCGGTCACAACCGGTGAAACGCTCGAGAACGCACAGATCCGTGACGTACTCGACCTTCAGTCGGTCGCTCCTTCGCTGCGCGTCAGCCAGTTGCAGACATCTTCGGCATCGACCTTCATCATTCGCGGCTTCGGCAACGGCGACAATAACTTCGGCATCGAGCCTTCGGTCGGCGTCTTCATCGACGGCGTGTTCCGGTCCCGCTCGGCTGCGGCTCTGTCCGACCTTCCCAATGTCCAGCGCATCGAAGTCCTGAACGGCCCGCAATCGACACTGTTCGGCAAGAACGCATCGGCCGGCGTTATCTCGGTTGTGACGCGGGAACCGCAATTCCAGTTCGGCGGTGCGGTCGAAGCCATTTACGGCAATTACAACAATGTCGTCGTCAAGGGCGACATCACCGGCCCGCTGACCGACAATATCGCATTCTCGGTCGACGGCAGCTATAACCGCCGCGACGGCTATGCCAAGATTGTCAATCTGGGCGAAGAGCAGAATGACCGGAATCGCTGGGCGGCTCGTGGCCAGCTGCTGATCGAGCCGACGTCGGACATCACGATCCGTGCGATCGGTGACTATTCGCGGATTGACGAAATCTGCTGTCAGGTGACGACGGTTGTCGCCGGACCAACCGCCGGAGCGATCCAGTTGCTCGGTGGCCAGTTCTCGACCGACCGTTTCAGCTATGATGCCTATCTCAACCAGGTTCCGATCAACAAAGTCGACAATTACGGCGGTTCGATCCAGGTCGACTATGATGCAGGTCCGCTGTCTTTCACCTCGATTTCCTCCTATCGCGAACTGAAGAACCTGTTCGTTTCGGACATCGATTACAGCAGCCTTGATGTTGCGAACGAAACCCGCAACCAGAAGGTGAAGACGCTCACCCAGGAATTCCGCGTCGCGTCCGACTTTGACGGTCCGGTCAACTTCCTGCTTGGCGGCTATTATTTCGACGAAAGCATCTCGCAGAAAAGCCAGATCGAAAACGGCACGCAGATCCGTGACTTCTTCGAAATTCTGGCAGGCGGAAACCCGGCTGACATCATCGCCGGCAACCCAAGCGTTTTCAACGGAGTCGAACTGGCTCTGGGTCTGCCACAGGAATCGATCTTCCTCACCCCGCTGCTGACGTCCGAACAATTCTCGATGGACAACACGTCCTATTCGATCTTCGGGACGGTTGATTTCGAACCGGTCGATGGCCTCGTCTTTACCGGTGGTTTCAACTATACTGACGACAAGAAGGATTTTGCCCTCGCGCAGCAGAGCTTCGATCCACTGGGCCAGATCAATCTGGTAGACGCCTTCATCGTCGGTGCAACCAGCGGAACGGTTACCACGCGTGACCAGTTCCAGGCGCTTCCCGCCACAACCCAGGCGGCTTTGCTGGCTGCGGCAACCGACCCCAACGTAAACCCGTTGCTCGGCCTGTCGGCATTCCAGTTCCAGCCACCGTTCGTAACTATTCCGAATGCTGTCGAAGACGGAAAGACCCGTGACGACAAGTTCACCTATCTGCTGCGCGCATCCTATGCGATTTCTGATCAGGTGAACGTCTATGCGAGCTATGCAACCGGTTTCAAAGCGAGCTCGGTCAACCTTTCGCGTGACAGCCGGCCTTCGAGCACCGACTATATCGCGGGCCCGGGCGGATCGACTTTCGCAGCGCCCTCGTCACCAATTCTCGACGGCGGTCTGGCTGTTCCCAATCTGAGAAGCGGTTCACGCTTTGCAGGACCGGAAAATGCCACCGTCTATGAAGTTGGCGTCAAAGGTCAGTGGGAAGGCTTCGGCTTCAACCTCGCATTGTTCGACCAGACCATCAAGGGCTTCCAGAGCCTGGCCTTTACCGGCACCGGTTTTGCCCTGCAGAACGCAGGACAGCAGTCGGTCAAGGGTTTCGAGTTCGACAGCAATATCAATCCGGCCGACGGTTTGGTGTTCACATTTGCAATGACCTATCTCGACCCGCTATATGATGACTTCCCGGGTAGTGTTCTCGGTAATCTGAGCGGCGCAACGCCGGGTGGTATTCCCGAATTCGCTATTTCGACTTCTGCGACCTATTCGCATGAATTCGGCGGCAGCGGAAATATGCTGATTACGCGGATCGACTATAGCCATGAAAGCAATACGCCGATCAACAACGGTCTGCCGACCTTCAACGCTGACCTGGGCAACACCCAGATCTTTGATCGCGAGGTCAATCTGGTCAACGGCTCGATGACGCTCAAGCTTGAAAATGGCCTGGAAGTCGGTGCCTATGTTCGCAACCTGCTGAACGACCAGTTCCTCACGACAGTGTTCGACGGTGTAGCCCAGGCGGGAACGGTTTCCGGTTATCCGAGCGCTCCTCGTACCTACGGCGGTGTTGTCCGGTTCAAATTCTAAGATTGAACAAAATTACAAGATTGGGCCCTGCCGGGAAACCGGCGGGGCTTTTTTGTATCCAAATTGCATCAAATTGCCCCGATATGGTGCAAAAATGTAATGCCTTCATGCATTTTCTAAAATTCCGGCTGGACTTAATCGCGCGATTAGTTGAATGTTTACCAATCGGGGGGATGAGCAAAAGCTACACTCTCCGGTGAGAACGTTGGGATTTGGGAGAGAGAAATGCGTAAATCGCTATTGTTGGCTGCTACAGCTATATCTGCAACGTCCGTACCTGCCATGGCGCAGGGTCAGGACAATGGTGTTATTGATAACAATGTCATTATCGTTACCGCGCAACGTCAGGCGCAAAGTGCCCAGGACGTGCCGATTGCCGTTTCCGCATTTTCACAAGAGGCGCTCGAAGCGCAGCAGATCGAGAATAGTTCCGATCTCCAGCTGACGCTTCCGAACATCACATTTACCAAGACCAATTTTACCAGTTCAAGCTTTACCATCCGCGGGATCGGCGACCTTTGCGTCGGCGTGTCTTGCGATCAGGCGACCGCCATCCACCTGAATGATCAGCCTCTGTTTTCGACTCGTCTGTTCGAAACAGAATTCTTCGATCTGGAGCGCGTGGAAGTCCTGCGCGGACCGCAGGGTACATTGTTTGGCCGGAACGCGACCGCAGGCGTTGTGAATGTCGTCTCCGCGAAGCCGAATCTCGGCGAGTTTCAGGCTTCGGGCGACGCGGAATATGGCAATTATAATGCGATCAAGGTCAAGGGCATGGTCAACGTCCCGCTGGGCGACAGCCTGGCGTTCCGCGGTGCCGGCATTTATGTGAAACGCGACGGCTACACAACCAATCTCAACGGAGGTCCCGATCTTGATGATCGCGATCTCTATTCGATTCGCGGCTCGCTGCGTTTCGAGCCAGGCCCCGACACCACGATCGATCTGATGGCATCCTATTTCCGTGAAGACGACAACCGGATGCGGATCCAGAAGCAATATTGCCAGCGCGACGAAACCGGTATTTTGGGCTGTCTGAACAATCGCCGCGATGCCCAGGCGTTCAATGGAAACGCCACTTTCACGGCTGCATTATCTTCGCAGGAGTTTCTCGCAACGCAAGGCATACCAACCGCTTTCGCACTGGGTAGTCTCTATGGCCCCGATCAATATGAAGGCGTTGGCATCCCATCCGACCCGCGGACGGTCAACACGGCTTTTACACCGGAATATTTCACCAGTGAGCTGACATTCCAGGGCAAGATCGAGCATGATTTTGGTCCGATCAGCGCGCAGCTTTCCGGAACATATCAGAAGGTGAAGCTGGATTCACGGCAGGATTATAACAACAATATCGGTCGCCGGGACGGCTATGCGCCTGGGCTCAACACGCTCGCAGCCGCCGCCGCGGGGCTTGTTCCAGGTCTTCCGGCTTCCTATTTCGCACCGCTCGCTGCGGCAATCATTCCCGATGGGCCAAATGGTGTATTATGTACGTCAGATACCGATACGATCGGTCTCGGTGCGTTTGGCGGGAACAGCAATTGTGCAACATCGCCGCTGCAATATGACCGTTCAAACCAGTATAATAGCAGCTGGTCGGCGGAAGCGATCATCTCGAGCGATCTGGATGGACCATTTAACTTCCTGCTGGGTGGTATTTATGCCGATTATCATCTGACCGAGAACAGCTATTATGTGAATGCGTTCGCAATCGACTATGTTGCCGGTTTGCTTGGCAGTTTCACGTCTCTGGGTGGTGGTTTGGATCCGTCATTTCTCGGAACGCCTTACTTCCGTAACAATACGGATGATCTGACCGTTAAATCCTACGGCCTGTTCGGCGAAGTCTATTTCGACATCAGCGACACTCTGAAGCTGACCGGTGGTTTGCGCTACAATAATGACAAGAAGAACGTCCAGGCGCGGTCAACCCTTGCCAGCTTCCTCGTTCCCTATAGTCAGACCACGAACGCGTTCGAATCTCCCTTTGTCGGATCATTCGATGCGGACCCAGGCACGCCCGGCAACCAGATATTCCAGAACCGGCAAGTCAAGAATGACGAGATTACGGGACGTGCGGTTGTCGACTACAAGCTGACCGAAGACAATCTGATCTATTTCTCTTATTCCCGTGGCTACAAGTCCGGTGGCCTCAATCCGCCGTTGCAGCCGATTTTTGAGGTTCCGGAATCCTTCCGGCCCGAGCAGGTGGATGCATTTGAAATCGGTTCGAAAAATACGTTCGGCGATGGTGCCTTGCAGCTCAACCTGACGGCCTTCTATTATAAATATAAGGATCTGCAGCTGAGCAAGATCGTCGCGCGCACCGCGGTGAACGAGAATATCGATGCCGATATTTACGGTGCGGAAGTCGAGGCGATCATTCGTCCCGATCCGGACTGGACGATCAACATGGGCTTCAGCTATCTGCACACCGAGGTCAAGGGAGACACTTTCAACAGCGATCCCCGTGACTTTGGCGGCGGCCGTTCCGATGCCGTGATCATCAAGGATATCACCAACGCTTCCAACTGTGCGGTTACATCCACGTCAGGCAATGCTGCCGGGGTGAATGCATTCGTCAACAGCGTGAACGGGGTGATCAACGCGGGGCTCGTTCCCGGACTGGCCGCTGGCGCGGGTTTGCAGCCAACCGTATCCTTCCCGGCTGACGGCGGCATAGCCTCCACCGGTGCATTCGGGATCTGCGGTGTACTGGAAGCTGCTGCAGCGGGCGCATTTGCGGGCGCTGGTCTGGATCCGGCTGCCTTTGGCGGAATCGAATATTTCGCTGCCGGTGTCCCCAAGAATATCCGTGGCAACTCGTTGCCACAGGCGCCGAAGCTGAAATTTTCCATCGGCGTTCAATATAGCATGGAATTCGACAATGGCATGAGCCTCGTTCCGCGTGTCGACCTTGCCTATACCGGAGAAAGCTATGGCAGCATTTTCAACGGCAATGTCAACCGGATCGACGGCTATGCGCAAGCCAATGCCCAGATCCAGCTGAACGGTACCGATGACCGCTGGTATGTCCGCGGCTTTGTCCAGAATATCTTCGACAGCAATTCCGAAACAGGTCTCTATGTAACCGACCAGTCTTCGGGGCTCTACACCAATGTCTTCACGCTCGAACCACGGCGTTACGGCATCGGTGCCGGCTTCAAATTCTGAACTGAAGCGACCTAGATATGAAGAGAGCCCTGCCGGGAAACCGGCGGGGCTTTTTATGCCACCAGGTAGCACCCGATTGTTCGCAAGCTATCCCGTCGCCGTCTCGGTCCAGATGGCGTCCATAGGCGCACTGGCTGCGATATATCGGCGTCGGACCAGCCGCTCTGGCTGCTGCACAATTCGGATAATAATCCCCAGAGCCTGTCGGACGGGCTGGCTGTCGCGGCGTGGCGCCGCCGCCATGAGTGCCTACCGCCAACTGTCGATCAATATGGAAAGCGTGGGTTCGGTCCGCGCGCCATGCGCTCTGATGCGCCATTTTTCGCGGCAGTGTCGCACATGTTGGCCAGAGTGATCTGCAATATTCATCTGATAAACGGCAAGCCTGGGCTTGGGAAAGACCCACAAGCTCGGGCCGCTTCGCCTGAGCCAACAGCTGTCCGGTCATATGGCTATTTCCCAAGCAGTTGGCTGTCAGAGTTTCCCCGCCGCCTGTTTGATCGCGCGCCTGATGCTCATATATGTGGCGCATCTGCAGATATTGCCGCTCATTGCTTCATCGATGTCGGCATCCGTCGGGGCGGCATTCTGGCTCAGCAAGGCAGTAGCGGCCAAGATCTGACCGGATTGGCAATAGCCGCATTGCGGGACATCAATTTCCACCCATGTATCGCGAATTGCATCAGCTGCAGTTCCTGCCAATCCCTCGATGGTCGTGATTTTCGCATTGTCGAGACTGTCATGTGGTGTGATGCAGGCGCGGGTCGGGGTGCCGTCCACATGGACGGTACATGCACCGCATTGCGCGATCCCGCACCCGAACTTGGTCCCGGTCATTTTCAGATGATCGCGAAGAACCCACAGCAAAGGGGTCCCCGGCGCTGCTTCTACCGTTTCTTTTTTCCATTTATGTTCAGGGTCGTCGCCATGAAATGCTCCTCAATCAACGTGTCGAGATGGCTGGAATATCCAGCTTGTCGCGATTGGCCCCGATCAGCGGCAATGTCCTGAAACGCTGCCCGGTGGCGTTGAAAATTGCGTTCGCCAGGGCAGGTGCTGCGGGTGGCGTCGGCGGTTCCCCGACCCTGCGGGCCGGCTGTTGGAGGCAATGATCTCGACTTCGAAAATTTTCGGGGCCTCGCCCATTCGCATGACTCGCCAGCTGGGAAAATTATCCTGCACAACGGCGCCATTTTTCGCGGTTATCTCTCCGTAAAGCGCATTTGACAGGCCAAAATCGTTCCGCCTTCCATTTGCGCCCTTGTGTGGCGCGGGTTGACCACCGTCCCGGCATCTGCCGCAAGCCATATACCGGGAATGGTCAGAGTTCCGTCCGAAGCAACTTTCACTTCGATCACGGTGGCGACATAGGTCAGAAATGACCGGTGAGCCGCGATCCCAAGGCCATGCCCTTCGGGAAGCTTTCTTCCCCAGTCGGCCATTTTTGCGGCCAGCTTTGTAACTTCGGCCAGCCGGCCGGTATCGATTGGATAGTCTTCCGTCGAGCCTCCATAATTCCTGTAACTAGCCTGTTCCGCATTGGGGTTGACCAGTCTCGGTTCCCCGATCAGTTCCAGCAGATAGTCCTTTTGGTCACGCCCGGCTGCATGCGCTATTTCCGCTGCAAAGCTCTGGACGGCAAAGGCGTGGTAGATATTGGCAACCGATCGCAACCAGCCAATTCGCAGATGACCCTTGGCAGTGCCGGATTCGACCTGCAAATTGGGGATCGCGAACGGTACATCGATGGCGCCCATACCCATTTCACCATCCGAAGGCACATCCGTCGCGGAGTCGAATGTGGAACTGATTGGCGGAAAGACAGAACGGTGACGATAGGCGGTACATTTGCCTGCACTGTCCAGTCCCGCTTCAAGCCTTTGCGCGCTGGTGGAGTGATAGAAACCATGCCGGACTTCGTCTTCTCTGGTCCATGTCACCTTGACCGGCTTGCCCACCTCCCGTGCGACAAGAGCGGCTTCGACCACAAAATCCGGTTTGGACTTTCGTCCGAAAGCGCCACCCAGCCAGGTGGCGCGCACCGTGATATTTTCCTTATCGATGTCCAGCACGTCAGCCAGGGTCTGCCGTGTTGCCTGCGGGTCCTGGACACAGGCCCAGCATTCCAGCTTGTCACCGGTCCAGCGTGCCGTGGCCGCAGGCGGTTCCATCGGCGATTGCGAAAGATGCGGGGTGTAATATTCTGCGGAGATGGTTTTATCGGCTGCAGCCAGAGCTTTGCCGGCATTTCCCCGGCTACGGCGGACGGTTCCGGGTTGCCGGGCCTTGATTTCCATCGCCTTGCGAAAATCATCGGAGTCATAGCCGGCATTCGGTCCGTCCAGCCATTCGACCTCCAATGCGTTGCGCCCCTGAATCGCGGCCCAGGTGTCGGTCCCGACGACGGCTATACCGCCCAGCGGTTGAAACATCGCGGGCGGCTTCGCGTCCGGTAGTTTTACGCTTTGCAATACGCCCGGAATGGCGAGGGTCTTGCTATCGTTGAAGGATCCGGTCCGACCAAAGACCTGGGGTGGCCGCGCGATGACAGCATAAACCATGTCCGGCACATCGACATCAATGCCGAATGTTCCTTCCCCTCTGGTGATCAGCGGAACTGTCAGTGAAGGAATTTCCTTGTTTATATAGCGCCAGTCCTTCGGATCCTTCATAACAATATCGGCTTCTGACGGTACCTGCAGTCGGGCGGCAATATTGGCCAGATTGCCGTAGGACAGGGTCTCGCCATTCTCGCTGTTCGAAACTTTGCCTGTTGCGGCGCTGCACTGCGACGGATCCAGTTTCCAATAGAGAGCCGCTGCCGAGACGAGCATCTGTTTCATCGCCGCGCCAGCGAGGCGCAGCCTGTGAAAATTATAGCGTACCGAACGCGATCCGTCCGTATTCTGGTCGCCATAGCGCTCGTGCCCTTCGGCCTGGACAATTTCGACATTCTCCCAGTCTGCGTCCAGTTCGTCGGCAATAATTTGCGCCATTGAAGTCCAGACCTGTTGACCCATTTCCGATCGGTGGCAGGTGATCTTGACCGTTCCGTCCTTTTCGATTGCAATCCACAAAGCGGGTGTCGCATCTCCGCCTTCCACGTCGGTAAGCGGGCTGGGCCCTGCTTGGGGAATCTTCATATTTGCAGCGTCAACATCGGGTTCCGTATTGGAACAGCCCGCCAGCGTGACCGCAACAACGAAGAGACCGGTTCCCGCTACGAACCCGCGGCGAGTGAGGTTGATTATAGAAGGGGACGGTTCAGCTGCTGCCGGATTTTTCTCCCGAGAGGGAATGATTCCAATATCTTCCAAGAACATTTCAAACCTCTTTGACTGGGCGATAAAAGCTGGGATTGTCGGGCCGATCGACCCCAGGCAACAATCTAGCACAACTTGTTTCGAAAGAAAGTTGAATTATTACCAAATTCCAATAATGTCATATTTCAGGACCGGTTCACTTTGACAGACCCCGATTACCGGCTATGGAAAAAGGCAATGGAAAGTTCCGTAATGCTATCCCGATCGCTCTCTTCCCAGTCAGCACTGGTTGTATATCAACCATGGATCGCGGTTCCGTTTTGACGCTGGAAGCGAAAGCAAGGGAAGCTTTGAAGCACGGTGACATACCGGCTGCTGCGGCTGTCGCCAGATCCATGATATCGGCTGATGAAGCCCAGCCTGCAGGCTATTTCCTTCTCGGGATTGCCGCCGCCGAAGCCGGCCAGATCGCCAAGGCTGTACCGCTGCTCGAAGCCGCGGTGGAACGGGGACCGGAAGCGGAACATCTGGCACAACTGGCGAAGCTGCTCATCCTGCTGCGGCGTGATGGCGAAGCCGCTGAGGCCGCGCAACGGGCAATGGCGCTTGCACCCCGTGATGCGCGGACTTTCGATACGATCGGTTGCATATTTACCCGTCTGGGCGATCATGAGGGGGCGGTCCCGCCTTTCCAATCCGCGGTTGCCGCCGAACCGGATAATATCGACTATCGCTATAATCTCGCGGCCGCTGCCGGCTTTACCGGCCGGGTCGGGGAAGCCTTGGCCCATTATGAAGCCATAATATCCGCCGACCCCGGCAATGCGCGAGCCCATTACGCGCTGGCGATTGCTTCCCGCCAAACGCTGGAGTCCAACCATGTGCCACGGCTGAAAGCGGCACTGAGCGGGGCAGTGAAGCCTGGCGACGCGCTGCGCATCCACTATGCGCTGGCGAAGGAACTGGAAGATATCGGTGATGGAGAATCCTTCCTTCATCTTTCCACTGCCAATGATGAGCACAAGCGTTCGCTCCGATATGATTTCGCGCAGGACCAGGCTATATTCGACGCGATCGAGAATCTTTTCTCGGAGCAATTACATAGTCTCCGCCCCGCGCCAGGATGTTCCGAGGAGACACCGATATTTGTGGTCGGCATGCCCCGCACGGGAACGACTCTGGTTGATCGCATTCTTTCGTCACATCCCGATGTCGGGTCGGCGGGGGAGCTGCAAGCCATGCCGCTTGCGGTCAAGCGTCTGGCAGCGACATCGTCCCGTAATGTCATCGACCGGGAAACGATCATGGCGAGCGGCGATATCGATCCGGTGAAGATCGGTGATGCCTATCTCGCCCAGGCTGGCCACCACAGACATGAGGGTGCGGCGCGCTTTACTGACAAATTGCCCGCCAATTTTCTTTATATCGGTCATATTGCGCGCGCTTTGCCTCATGCAAAA
>NZ_PYIA01000140.1:0-31435 GCF_013265645.1 Sphingopyxis sp. BSNA05
AAAGACCGGAACATGCGCAACCCTTGGCCCGTCCGGCGTCCCGGCGAAGACCATTCCGAAACCGATATTGGCGATCATCGCCTCGAGCGCGGCCCGCTCGTCGGCGTCGTGATGATCATTGGCCGATTTGGGCCATCGGAAGGCGGGATCGGGATGCATTATTTGGGTTTCTTGCGCAGAGCCTGTTTGACCTTGGCCTTGTGCGGCATGTTCTTCTTGTGCGTTGCCTTGCCGGCGTTTGGCCGCTCGCGCTTGGTCGGCTTGCCGGCTTTCGTCGGCTTGCCCGTGGTCTCGCCGCGACCGCGACGTTCGCCGCGCTTGTCCTTGCGGATCTGCTTGGCATGGGCTCTGGCCTGCTGCTTGCGGACCAGCTTGCCGCCCGGCTTTTTCTCGTCGAGCGGAAGATCGCCAAGCAGCAGATCGAGCCCGAGATTTTCCACGGTTTCGGCGAAATGGGGGGCAGGTCGGCGGTCACATCCAGATTGTGCCCGTCGGGATGCTCGATCCGCAACCGCCGTGCGTGCAAGTGCATCTTGCGGCTGATCGTGCCGGTCAGGAAGGCATCCTTGCCGCCATATTTGCCGTCGCCGACAATCGGGTGACCGATCGCCGCCATATGCACGCGCAACTGGTGGGTGCGCCCGGTATAGGGCTGCAATTCCACCCAGCAGGCCCGGTTGCCGGCGCGTTCGATGATCCGGTAGCGCGACTTGGCCGACTGGCCGTTTTCCTCATCGACGTGCATTTTCTCGCCACCGGAACCCGGCTGTTTGGAGAGCGGCAGGTCGATCATGCCATCGGCGATTTCCGGCACGCCCATGACGATCGCCCAATAGACCTTGCGCACGTCGCGGCCGGAAAAGCGTTTGGAAAAGAAAGAGGCCGCTCCGGGCGAACGCGCCAGCAGGATCGCCCCGCTGGTGTCCTTGTCGAGCCGGTGGACCAGCTTGGGCCGCGATTTGGCATCGAAGGTCAGCGCATCCAGCAGGCCGTCGAGATGGGTGGTCGTCTTGCTGCCGCCCTGGGTCGCCAGACCCGGCGGCTTGTTGACCACGATCGCGGCCTTATCCTTGTGAATCACCAGTTCCCGGGCAAAATCGATCTGGTCCTGCGACAGGTCCGTCTTGACTTTGACAACGCGGCCCGGACGTTCGATTTCCTGCGGGGGTACGCGCAAAATCTGACCGGCCTGCACGCGATCACCTGGCGACACACGTTTACCGTCCAGGCGCAACTGCCCGGTCCGCGCCCAGCGCGAAACGATATTGAACGGCACATCTTCCATATGCCGCTTGAACCAGCGATCGACCCGGATGTCGTCATCATCGGCAGAAATGGTGAACTGCCGGACATCGAGTGTCTTCAGTGCATTCATCTGTTCCTTGGTCGAGCCCTGCGGCTTTTCTTCCTCGGAGCCGCTTTCGGCTGTGGGGTCAAAGCCGCTCATGCCAGCGCCCTCACGGCCATCAGACCAGCAAACAGGGCCAGTACGGAACCGACGACGGAGACCAGAGCATAAGCGAAAGCGATGCCCCATTGACTGCGCTCGATCATATTGAGAACTTCCAAACTAAAGGCCGAAAAGTAGTAAAACCGCCCAGCAGGCCAACGCCAAGCAATAGCCGCCACGGCTCGTCGATAAAGCTGCTGCGCGCCAGCACACCGGCCAGCACACCCATCAAAAGACCACCCATGACATTAGCCACCAATGTTCCAATAGGGTAACCCACAGGAGCAAGGTGAAAGACAAGACGGCCGAGATGATAGCGTCCAGCCGCACCCATCGCACCGCCTGCCATGACAAGAAGGGTAGCGTTCATGGGCGTCCCTTAGTCGGCTTGCGCGGTTTTCCAAGCATATCATTGGTCAGCCACAAGCGGATGGCGGTCGCGAGGCCCGGCGGCTGCTCCGCGGCGATGCGTTCGACATCGATCCGGGCGACCAATGCGTTAAGCGGCAGGCCGCGACTGTCGGCGGCCGCTTTCAGCATATCCCAGAACAGTGGCTCGAGCGAAATCGATGTCTGATGCCCGGCGATGGTGATGCTGCGCTTGACCGGCGGGTGGAAGAGTTCGGGCTTTTCTAGATCCACCCGGACAATTCCCGTCGTACCAGCGTCTCCAGCATATCCATCCCGGTATCGCTATCGTTGAGACAGGGCAGATAGGCGAATTTCTCGCCCCCGGCGGCCTGAAACTGTTCCTTGCCCCGTATCGCAAGCTCCTCGCAGGTCTCGAGACAATCGCTCGAGAAACCAGGCGCGAAAATCGCGATATTCTTCTTCCCCTGACCCGGCAGGGCTTCCAGCGTCGTGTCGGTTGCCGGTTCGAGCCATTTTGCCCGGCCAAAGCGCGACTGGAAGGCCACCACGAGCTCCCGGCCCATTTTCTCGGACAAAAGGCGCGCGGTCTTCTGGCAGTGGCAATGATAGGGGTCGCCGAGTTCCAGCGTGCGCTGCGGCATGCCGTGGAAACTGGCGACAATCGCGTCGGGGACAAAATTGAGAGCCGCTATATCGCGTTCCAGACTGGTCGCCAGCGCGTCGATATAGGCCGGATCGTCATGATAGGCGGGAAGCAGCCGGATCGCCGGTTGCCAGCGCATGGCGGCAATCGCGTCAAACACCGCATCATGCACGCTGGCAGTCGTGGCGCCGCTATATTGCGGATAGAGCGGCGCGATCAATATGCGGTCGCAGCCTGCGGCTTTCATTGCGTCCAGCCGGGAAGCAATGCTCGGATTGCCGTAGCGCATCGCCCAGTCGACCATCACACCGTCCATTTTCGGGGCAAGCTTTTCGGACTGCTTGCGCGTGTAGGACGCGAGCGGCGAACCGTCTTCGGTCCAGACCAGACCATAAGCTTCGGCAGATTTGGCCGGGCGGGTGTTGAGAATGATCCCGCGCAAAATCGGCTGCCAGATGATCGAGGGTATCTCGACCACTCTTTTGTCCGACAGAAATTGTTTGAGATAGCGTTTGACCGCTTTCTTTTCCGGCGCGTCGGGTGTGCCGAGATTGACCAGCAACAGGCCGATTTTCTTGGCCGCGACGGGTGGGTGGTCTTTTGGCAATGGTCCGGTTTCACGCATGATTTAAGATACTTCCCCAAAGAGTGGCAATTGCCGAAGCCGAACGCCGGTTGCCGAGAACAGAGCATTGGCAATTGCCGGTGCCACCGCCGGTACGCCCAGTTCCTCGTAACCGACCGGCTCTTCCTCGCTTCGGACAAATTCGATCTGGATGGGCGGAATTTCGGCCAGCCGCGGCAGCGACAGATCGCTCAGTCGCTTGGCCGTCGGCAGACCCTTGTCAAAGCGGGTCGCGCTGCCCAGCGCCATTGCCAGCCCGAAGACAATGCCGCCCTCGATCTGTTGCCGGGCAATATCGGGGTGGATGATCCGGCCGATGTCGACGCTTGCCGAAATGCGGCGCACTTCCAGACCACTGCCGCCTCGGCTGGCGCTCGCGATAACCGCGATATGGCCGCCGCGCATGCTGTGACAGGCAATGCCCTGACCGCTACGATCCAGGCCGCCGTCCCATGCGGCCATGGCCGCGACACTGGTCAGGCAACGGGCAAGCCGCGGCTGGTTGTTCATCATCTGCATGCGGAAGGACAAGGGTTCGATGGCCGCCTTCGCTGCCAGTTCGTCGATGAACGATTCGAGATAGAAGACATTGCTGCTATGCGCGTTGCTGCGCCAGTTGCCGGTCGGCACGCCGACAAAGGCGCTATGGTGGTCGACGGTCAGATTGGGGACGTCATAGGGAACTTCGAGCCCCTCGACCGCCTTGCTGTCGGCTTCTCCGATCGAGGAGCGCATGGCCTCGACACTGTCCATGCCGTCGAACAGGCGTTTCGCCTGTTCACGCGCGGATGGCGGAGCAGCGATCTTGATCTGCATCGCTTCCACGCGCCCGCCCTTGGCCATGGCAGCATCCAGACGGGCCTGGCTGGGCGCGCGGTAATGGTCGTGCATCATGTCCTCGGCGCGGGACCAGACCAGTTGCACCGGCCGGCCCATATGTCTGGCGATCAGCGCGACCTGCGCAGCGATTTCATTGTCCAGATTGCGGTCGAACGAACCACCGCTGAGCATCGGATATAGCGTCACCCGGTCCTGCCGGATATTCAGCGCTCTGGCCGCCGCCTGCACCGCCGCGACCGGCGACTGTGTCGCCATCCAGAGTTCGAGGCCGCCGTCTTTATATTCTGCGGTGGCGGTCCGCGTCTCGACCGGCGCATGTAGCGCCGCATTGGCATGATAGCGGGCCTGGAACAGATTCTCCTCGGTGAACATGCCGCGATTTTCACCACGCGAGACAAATCGCGTTCCCGGTCCCTCGTCCAGCGCCTCCTGCAGGGCCGCATCGATCTTGTCGCTGTCGGCCATGAAGCCTCGGGTTTCGAACACCGGACTCATCTTGTCGAGCGCCCGGTTTGCGGCCCACCAGTTGGTCGCAACCGCCGCGATCCATTGGCCGCCCTGAACGACGTCGATAAAGCCGGTGATCTTGCCAGCGCCGGCGCGGTTGAAGGATTTCAGCCTGGTCTCGCCGATCGGACCCTGCCTGACAGCGGCATAGACCATGTCCGGCAGCCGGACGTCTCCGGCGAAATTGGCCGACCCGTCGAGCTTGCTGGGCAGGTCGAGACGCGGCACATCCTGTCCGATCAGGCTGCCGGTGCCCGATGTCCGCAGCGGCACGGGATCGGGCAGGCTCTGGCCTGCAGCATCGCGCACCAGCTCGCCGAAGCGCAATGTCTTCTCGCCATTGGAGATCATGCCGTTTTCGACCGTGCAGGCTTCCCAAGGGACATCCCACCGGGCGGCGGCCGCCTTGGTCAGCAGGACGCGCGCCGCTGCTCCCGCCTCGCGGAAACTGGTGGCAAAGGCAGGGATGGATGTGGAGTCGGCGGTAACCATGAACTGTTCGCGGATCGCGACATTTTGCGCCATCCACCGGACGACGGCATGTTCGGCAAGTTTCTCGCTGCCCGCAGGCATCAGCGATTCTGCCCATTGCTCGGCCAGGGGAATATTGCTGTAGAGCGGGTTGATCGGCGCCGGTTCCACCGCGACGGTACGCCAGTCTGCGCCGAGTTCGTCGGCCAGGATTTGCGGCAGCACAGTATAGACGCCCTGGCCCATTTCGCTTTGCGGCACGACCACCGTCACCTGCCCGGCTTCGGAAATTTTCAGAAACGCCCCGAAAACCTGTTCTGTCTCGGTCGCCGCGACATTGGGCTCGTAGCTGCGCGGCCAGATCGCCCAGGCCAGCACCAAACCGCCCAGGGCGCCGCCGCCGATCAGTAACTTGCGACGGTTCAGTCCGGTCGGCGCTTGATCAGGCTGTTCAATGTCGGGTTCAGCCGCCATCGAATTATTTCAGCAGGCCCAGGCGCGGTATTTCGATTTTCGGGCAACGGTCCATGAAGACCTTCAGGCCCGCGTCGAACGCGCGCTGTGCCGCGGCCTGGTTGATCACGCCAAGCTGCATCCACACGGATTTGGCTCCGATGGCGATGGCCTCGTCGACAACATCACCTGCGGCTTCGGAGTTGCGGAAAATATCGACCATATCGATTTCGCCGCCAATCGAGGACAGGGAGTCAACCACTGTCCTGCCGTGCAACTGCTGGCCGGCCAGCCCGGGATTGACCGGTATCACGTCATAACCCTGTTCCAGAAGAAATTTGAAAATCCGGTTGCTGTCCCGTTCAGGCCTGGCCGACGCCCCGACCAGAGCGATGCGCCGCGTCGATGTCAGCAGTTCGATAAGGTCCCGATCTTGTTCCAGCAGCATGTCGTTCTCTTTCCGGTCTATTGATTATCCAGCCATGTCGCGAGCTTTTTGGCAATATCACGGAATGCCTGCCCGTGCACATCATCGCCACAGGCCGGGGGCGTGCCGCCATCGCTGGACTTGCGAATTTCGATATCGAGAGGGATACGTCCAAGAAAGGGCATGCCCATGGTTTTGGCAGCGGCTTCCGCACCACCAGCACCGAACGGATCGCTGACCTCGCCACAATGCGGACATTGGTAGCCGGCCATATTCTCGACCATGCCGATGATAGGGATCTTGGCCTGGTTGAAAAGATCGACCGCACGGGTCGCATCCATCAGCGCCAGATCCTGCGGCGTTGAAACGATCACCGCGCCGACCGGCTTGTGATGCTGCATCATCGACAATTGTACATCGCCGGTACCGGGTGGCATGTCGACGATCAGCTCGGCGACATCGCCCCAATGGGCGTCGATCAGCTGTTCCAGCGCCTTGCCGGCCATCGGACCGCGCCAGGCAATCGCTTGGCCGGGTTTCGCCAGATGGCCCATCGACAGCACAGGCACATCATAGTCATTGGGCACCGGGATCAGCTGCTTGCCCTCGGCCTCGGGCCGCTGCCCTTCACAATGGAGCAAGCGCGGCTGCGACGGACCATATATATCGGCGTCGACCATCCCGACCTTGCGGCCCAGCCGCTGCATGGCAATCGCCAGATTGGCCGAAAGCGTCGACTTGCCGACGCCGCCCTTGCCACTGGCCACGGCGATCAGACGGCGTTCGACCTTCTCCGCGGTCATCGCGATATCGACTTTCTCGACACCGTCCAGCGCCAGCAGCTTCCCTTTCACGGCGATCTCGATCTGGCCGCGCTCGCGCACATCGAGGCCACCGACATTGAGCACCAGAGTGATGCGGCCGTCGGTGAATTTTACGGCGCTGAAACGGCCCTTGGCAACGTCTTCGAGCGCGGTTTCGATTGTGGAAATATCGGTCATCGGATCGACATAGTTACACTTTTCTCGGATTGACACTGTTTTTCTGGCGGCGCGCTACCTATAAAGAAACTATGAATGAAAATATTAACGGTGACGCGCGCCGCAAATCGATTTTGGGCTCAATTTTGAACATGGCCGGCCCCTGGGGCAATAACGGCGACGGCGGCAATGGTGGCGGCAGCGGCGGTGGCCCGCGCAATCCATGGGGCAATCCCTCCGGCGGATCATCCGGTGGTGGCCGCAAGGGCGCAGGCTCCCTCGAGGAACTTTTCAAAAAAGGCACCGGCGGCGGCTTCAAGGGCGGCATCCCCAAACGTCCCGGCGGGCGTTCCTGGTGGCCTCTCATGGCCATCGGCTTCATCATTCTTTGGGTGCTGCTGACCAGCATCCACCGGGTCAGCCCTCAGGAACGCGGTGTCGTGACATTCCTGGGTTCCTATTCACGGACCCTGCAACCGGGCCTGCACTTTTCCCTTCCCACTCCGCTGGAGCAAGTCGTCAAGCTCGACGTCGAGGACATCCGGACGATCGACATTCCCGAAGGTGAAGCCGAGAAGCTGATCCTGACCGGTGATCAGAATATCGTCGATCTCGCTTATTCGGTGCGCTGGAACATCAAGGCACCGGAACTGTTCCTGTTCCAGATTGCCGAACCGGAAGAAACGATCAAGGAAGTGGCCGAAGCGGCAATGCGGGCAGTGGTCGCGAATTTCACGCTGGATGACACGATCGGCTCCGAACGGACCGAAATCGAGCAGCAGGTCGAACAGAATATGCAGCAATTGCTCGACGGCTATGGCGCCGGCGTGGTCATTCGCGGTATCGCCATCAAGAAGGCCGATCCTCCGGCCGCGGTCAACGACGCGTTCAAGGAAGTGTCCGCCGCGCAGCAGACGGCGCAGACCTATCTCAACGAAGCGCGCGCCTATGCGCAACAGCTCACCGCTCAGGCACAGGGTGAATCCGCCGCTTTCGACAAGGTCTACGAAGAATATCGGCTGGCACCGACGGTGACCAGACAGCGCATGTATTATGAAACAATGGAACGCGTCCTGTCCAAGGTGGACAAGACCGTGATCGAGGCCAGGGGCGTTACCCCCTATCTCGCTTTGCCCGAACTGAAGAAACGCGCGCAGCAACCCGCGATAACAACCGTGGAGGGCAAATAATGGGACAGATTATGAAAAATCCCGTGGCGCTCGGCGTGATCGCCATTGCGGCGCTGTTCATCCTGCTCAACACCATCGTCATCGTGCCGGAAACCCGGCAAGGCGTCGTGGTCCAGCTCGGTGAACCCAAGAGAATCGTCAATCGTTACCAGTCAGGCGAAGCCTTTGGTGAAACCGGCGCCGGCCTGATCGCCAAGATCCCGTTTTTGAGCAGATCGTGTGGATCGACAAGCGGATCCGCGACGTCGAAATGGAACAGCAGCAAGTGCTGTCAACCGACCAGTTGCGCCTGCAGGTCGATGCCTTCGCCCGCTTCCGGATCACCGATCCGCTGCGCATGTATATTGCTGCCGGCAGCGAAGAGCGGGTTTCCGACGAGCTGCGCCCTATTCTGGGCTCCGCCTTGAGAAACGAACTGGGCAAGCGGCCTTTCGCCGCTCTGCTGAGCCCGGAACGCGGCCAGGTGATGGATAATATCCAGGCCGGTCTCAATCGCGTCGCCCGCCAATATGGTGCGGAGATTGTCGACGTGCGGATCAAGCGCGCGGATCTTCCCGACGGCACGCCGCTCGACAGCGCCTATCAGCGGATGCGCACCGCCCGTGACCAGGAAGCGCGGACGATTCGCGCCCAGGGCGCAAAGCAGGCGCAGATCATTCGCGCTGAAGCGGACGCCAGCGCGGCACGGACCTATGCCGAAAGCTTTGGCAAGGACCCGGCCTTCTATGATTTCTACCGCGCCATGAAGAGCTATGAAACGACCTTCCAGGACGGTGGTGAGAATGGCCCGCAAAGCTCGTTCGTGCTGTCGCCGGACAACGAATATCTGCGCCAGTTCCGGGGCCGGTAACGCATCTTGCCTTCGAACCGCGAAATTATCGACGCCTATTATACCGCTTTGTCGGTGATGGACGTCGATGGTTTCGAAGCGCTGCACCATCCCGATGTCGTGTATAATGTCTCGGGGAACACGATCATTTCCGGGCGCTATGACAGCTTCGCCGCGCTGAAAGCAGTGTTGCCCGCGATTTTCGAGGCACTGGACTTCGAACAGTTCCGCTTCGCGGACAAGTGGCGGGTGATGAACGAAGGTCCGGATGGAGCCACCGCCATCATGGAAGCCAGGGGCATCGCGCGGAACGGCGAACGCTATGACCAGCGCTACGTTCATATTTTCTCGTTTCGCGACGGCAGAATCGCTTCGGTCCACGAATTTTTCGACACCCAGTTGGCGAATGACGCGCTGGGCTTTGCGGGAAAACCGACTTTTGAAAATGACGGCCCCTTTGCATTCTGACGGTCGAAAGTACGGAAATGCCCTCCGTCGACTACAAATGTCGTCTTTTCTGCACAATGCCGGTTTTTTCTGCGAAACAGCGATTCCCGGCTTGCGAAAGGGCTTTTGGGCACCCAAATAGATGGGCATCGGGAATGTCCCGCAGTTCTGCGCTTAGGATCGGCGGACATATATGCTAATATTCAATTTCCGTTCATGAAAATTGCGCCATTTGATTTCGTGATTTTGAACGGATCTGGCGATTGAAACCACTGGTATCGCCAGAAATTTGAGAGGAAGATAATAGTGCGTTACGCTTACGGAATTTCAGCAGCTATGCTTTTGGCCGGCAGTGCAGCAACCCTGACCGGGATCGGTCCGGCTGGAGCACAGACCGCCGCCAATGACAGCACGGTAATGCGCAACGTCGTGCCACGCGCCGGCGCGCCGATGAGCTTTGCCGACCTGACCGAGCAGCTACAGCCTGCCGTGGTCAATATCTCCACCACCCAGCGTGTCCGGGTTAACAACAACCCGTTCGCCGGCACCCCTTTTGACGGCCTGTTCGGCAATCGACAGAGTGGCGGTAGCGCACAGACCCGTGAGGCCCAGTCGCTCGGCTCCGGCTTCATCATTTCTGCCGATGGCTATGTCGTCACCAACAATCATGTTGTGGCGCCGGGCAATCGCAACGCGACGATCGAATCGATCACCGTGATCATGCCGGACCGCACCGAATATGAGGCGGAACTGGTTGGCCGCGATGCGGCTTCGGATATCGCCGTGCTCAAGATCAAGGCTAACAAGCCGCTGCCTTTTGTGAAATTCGGTGACAGCACCAGTGCCCGGGTCGGCGACTGGGTGATTGCCATCGGCAATCCCTTCGGACTCGGCGGGACGGTGACCACCGGCATCCTGTCTGCCATTCACAGAAACACCGGCCAGGGCGGCGCCTATGACCGTTTCCTGCAAACCGACGCTTCGATCAACCGCGGCAATAGCGGTGGCCCGATGTTCGATCTGAACGGCAATGTCATCGGTATCAACAATGCGATTATTTCACCGACCGGCGGCAATGTCGGAATCGGCTTTGCCATCCCCGCCGAGGTCGCTGCGCCGATTGTAGAAACCCTGAAAGAAGGAAGGGCTATTGAACGCGGTTATCTCGGCGTTCAGATCAGCGCCCTTTCCGAGGATCTCGCCGATTCTCTGGGTCTGGAGAAGAACCGGGGTGAATTTGTCCAGCGGGTAGAACCCGGTGAAGCCGCGGCCAAAGCCGGCATCCAGGCGGGCGATGTGATCACCAAGGTGAACGGCAAGACGGTCACACCCGACCAGACCCTGTCCTATCTGGTGACCAATCTTCCGATCGGCACCGAAGTTCCGATCGAACTGATCCGCAACGGCAAGACGATCAAGGTCAATGCCAAGCTCGGCAAACGGCCTTCCGAAGAGGAACTTGCCGGCAGCACATTCGATCCCGATGCCGAAGATGATGCGATGGGCCAGAATGACGATGGCACGAGCGCGCAGGCAACTGCCGACGCGCTCGGATTGTCGGTGATTGATCTGACGCCGGCCATCGCCCGGCAGATCGGTGTCCCGTCTACGCAAAAGGGCGTCGTGGTAACCACCGTTAACCCGAACAGCGATGCAGCCCAGAAGGGCATCAGGCGCGGATATCTGATTACCAGCGTCAACCGCAAACAGGTGACCACCGTTACCGAACTGGATCAGGCGATCAGCGACGCGACACGCGCGAACCGCGAAGCCGTGCTTCTCCAGATCCGTCGCGGCGCCCGCGACCCTGTATTTGTCGCGGTCCGCCTCCAGGACAGTTAAACGCGTATAAACAGATGTAACAGAAAAGGGCCGGCGCTTGACGCCGGCCTTTTTTTGCGTCAAGTCAGGGTCAGCTTTGCAATATGATTGAGGGGATCCGCCGATGGCCGATGCAACAGAAATTTTTCTCGGACTGGGCGGTGGCGAACGGCAAAGCCTCAATCTCTCCCGCGCCAACCGGCACGGTCTGATCGCGGGCGCAACCGGCACCGGTAAAACGGTCACGCTGCAGGGGCTGGCCGAAAGCTTCTCCGCCAATGGCGTTCCGGTTTTCGTTGCCGATGTCAAAGGCGACCTGTCCGGCGTTTCGATGGCCGGTTCTCCCCAGTTCAAACATGCCGACAAGCTGGAAGGGCGGGCCAAGGAACTCGGTATGGACGACTATGCCTATTCCGACAATCCGGCCATATTCTGGGACCTCTATGGCAAACAGGGCCATCCGATCCGCACTACGATCAGCGAAATGGGGCCGCTGCTGCTCGCCCGCCTGATGGATCTGAACGACACGCAGGAGGGCGTGCTCAATATCGTCTTCCGCTTTGCCGATGAAGAAGGATTGCTGCTGCTGAACCTTGACGATCTGCAGTCGATGCTCGCCTACACCGCGGAAAATGCGAAACAGCTGTCCGCCAAATATGGCAATGTCAGCAAGGCCAGCGTCGGCGCGATCCAGCGCCAGCTGCTCCAGCTCGACAGCCAGGGCGCGGGTCAATTTTTCGGCGAACCGGCGCTGGAGATCGACGATTTCCTGAAATGCGATGACCAGGGCCGCGGCTATATCAACATCCTCGCCGCCGACCAGCTGATGCGCAGTCCAAAACTCTATGCGACTTTCCTGCTCTGGCTGCTGGCCGAACTGTTCGAAAGCCTGCCGGAGGTCGGCGATCCGAAAAACCCAAGCTGGTCTTCTTCTTTGACGAAGCGCATCTGCTGTTCGACGATGCGCCGAAAGCGCTGGAAGACAAGATCGAACAGGTCGTGCGCCTGATCCGCTCGAAAGGCGTCGGCGTCTATTTCGTCACCCAGAACCCGGTTGATATACCCCAGGAAGTCGCCGGCCAGCTCGGCAACCGTGTACAGCACGCCCTGCGTGCCTTCACGCCGCGCGATAAAAAGGCGATCAAGGCGGCGGCCGACACATTCCGGATCAACCCCGAACTGGATGTCGAGGAAGCCATTACCGAATTGCGCGTCGGCGAAGCGCTCGTCTCCACTCTGCTGGAAGACGGTGCGCCGTCGATTGTCCAGCGCACGCTGATCAAACCGCCGCGGTCACGGCTGGGACCGATCTCGGCAAAAGAGCGCGCCATCATCAATTCAATCTCGCCCTATGAAAACAAATATGACGGAGAGGTTGACCGGCACAGCGCCGAGGAAATACTCGCGCAAAAGGTGATCGACGCCACGGCAACGGCGAAGGAAGTAGAGGAAAAAGGCGAAGAGGAAGTCCGCAAACAGCCGCGCAAGAGCAAGAGTATCTGGGAAAAGGCGCTCAGCCGCGGGGCAAAGGTCGCCATGGGATCGGCAGCGGGCATGGCCGCCTCGACCATGTTGGGCAAGAAATCGCGCGCAATCCGATGCGGACTGGCGTGACTTCCGCCGTCGGTTCGGTGGTTACGGATCTCGCCGGACCAGTGGCCGGACGGTTCGTTCGCAATCTGATCGGTGGCCTGATGCGCTGATGGCTGGCTGACTATCGCCGTGCGGGCGGACTGGAGCGCTGCGAGATTTTACCCGAAAAAGCGGGCGACGATATCTTTCGCCAGACGGGTCGGGCGCAAGGTGTCGGCGTCAATGCAGCACCAGCTCGACTGGACTTCGGCCAGAACTTCTTCGCCGCGGCGAATGACCGTGCTGTAGAAAGCCCGCGCGCCGTGGACTTTTTCCAGCAGCACTTCGGCGATCACGTCATCTTCCAGAAAGGCCGGCTTGCGATAGGTGATCTCGTGCTTGATCGCGACCCAGAGATGGGCAGCGACCGCTTCGGAAGGCGCAAATTTCTGCCAGTGCGCGACCACAGCATCCTGCACCCACGTCAGATAATTGGCATTATTGACATGGCCCATGAAATCGATGTCCGAAGGTTCGATTGCGATGTTATGATGGTGCGAATTGCTGCTCATATCAGCAATATATAAGATCAGCGGGGACCGATTGATAGGGCAAACTGGATTCTATCGCCGAATCAGGGCCAGCCGGACGATATCAGCCGAGGACCAGCTTGAACTTTTCGAACGCCAGAGGCTGATGCATCGTGAAATCCGAAAAAGCCGCTGCTCCGTCAATACTCGACAGGAATTCATCCACCGCTGCCCTGTCCGCATCCGGCAAGGTCCGATAATAGTCGAGCGGCCGCTGCAGCATCCACAAGCTGAACGGCGGCGCGATCCGCTGCCCGGTCACACCCTCAATCCTGAAGTCCGCCATGCCGACGGCGCGCGGTATTTCCGTATCGGGATTGGACTCGGCCCAGGTGGCAAACATATCGGCGACTTGCTGCAGAAAGGGCATCTGCTCCGCCATCATCCGCTCCAGTACCGGCAGCAAGCTCTCCGGAACCTCGTCATCGGCCAGAAATTCCCCGGATAGAGGCTCGCGCACATCCACCATCCGTTCGACCCATTGGGCGACTTTCGGCGCCAGCCGCTTCATGATCTCGCCCGATGCGGGGTCGCGGTAGAGATGGGCATAGAGCGGGCCGATCAGGCCATAGTCGCCAATCGAGGGCCGTGAACCCAGCAGATAATCATATCGCGCAAAATGCCGGTCGAGATCGGCCAGAAGCGCTTCGTAGCTCGCTTCAATTGCAGGGATGGTCTGCGCGTTAATGCCCAGTACCGGGCAAAATCCCTTAAACGTCTGTCCGCGCTCGCGGCCGATGGCCAGTTGCTCTTCCTTGCTGGCTTCCGGCGCCGCGACGGCGCCGAATTCGCCGTAGACCCACTCTTCATTATAGTTCCAGCGATAGTGCATCGCCGGGATCACCAGCCATTCGTCGCCGAATACTTCCATCAGCAACGCCACGAGCCGCTGCTTCGGCGTGTCGGGATAGACGGACGGCCCGCCGACCTCGGCTTCGAAATGATCGATGATCAACGTTGTGTCCTGAAGCGTTTTGTCGTCTTCGGTGACCATCACCGGAATGACGGGGCGACCGACTCTGGGGACGATGATTGTCTTATAGACTTCGGTGGTGCTGAGAAACTCCTCGTAATCCACCCCTTTCCAGTCGAGATAGGCCCGCGCCTTGCCGGAATAGAGGGAAAGCGGCCCGCCGTAGAATGTATGCGGCATCAGCCACGGCCCCGATAGGAGGTCACGCCCTGATCCGGCACCCACAGGCCCTTGGGGGCTCGCCCGACTGCCAGAAAATATCGATCGGTATCCCGCCGCGCGGATACCAGTAGCCGCCGATCCGAAGCCATTCGGGTTTCATTTCGTCAAAAAGGCGCCTGCCGATTCCGACCGTACAATCCTCGTGGAAGGCGGCATGATTGCGAAAGGAACCCAGAAACAGCTTCAGCGACTTGGATTCAACGATGGTCTCTCCCGGCGCATAGTCGATGACCAGATGCGCAAAATCCGGCTGGCCGGTGACCGGGCAAAGCGAAGTGAATTCGGGCGCTGCAAAGCGCGTCAGATAGAGCTCGCCGGCGCGCGGGTTGGGTACATAGTCGAGAGTCGCCGCTTCAGGTGACCCCGGTAGCGCGCTATCCTGGCCAAGAAATTTCGGTGCGAGTTTTTGGATTCATCATCGGTCATGCAAGGCTTTTAGGGCAGCGCGCCCTCCCTGTCATCAATCACCGCAATTTTCACATTGCCCCAAAGCACAGATCGTCAAAAGCCGCCTGATGGTACATGATGTCCGCCATGTCAGAGAAAATTCTTGTACCGATTTTGGGCGACCAGCTCTCGATGGATATCTCATCCCTAAAGGAACAAAATCCGGAAGACTGCATTTTGCTGATGATGGAGGTCGAGGACGAAACGACCTATGTGCGGCACCACAAGGCCAAAATCGCCTATATTCTGTCGGCCATGCGCCACCATGCCAAGGCGCTGGCAGAGCGGGGATGGTCCGTCGATTATGTGAAGCTGACCGACCCCGACAACAGCGGCAGCTTTTCCGGAGAAATCGCGCGTGCGCTCGAGCGGCATCCCATCGACCGCATACGGATTACAGAGGCCGGTGAGTGGCGGGTCATGGCTATGATCGAAAACTGGGAGGACCAGTTCGCCATTCCGGTCTCTGTGTGCCCGGACCGCCGTTTTATCGCGACGCATCAGGATTTCACCAATTGGGCAGAGGGCAAAAGCAGCTGCGGATGGAGTATTTCTACCGCGAAATGCGGCGAAAGACCGGCATCCTTCTCGATCGGGACGACAAACCGGAAGGCGGAAAATGGAATTATGACAGCGTCAATCGCAAGCCAGCCAAGGGCGACCTGTCGATTCCCCAACCGATCCGCTTCCGGCCAGATGACCTAACCGAGCAGGTTCTGGCCATGGTGGCGGAAGAATTTTCTGACCATCCGGGATCTCTGGACCAATTCCACTTTGCCGTAACCCATGAAGAAGCCATGCGGCAAAAGCGCAAATTTCTGGATGAGGCTTTGCCGAAGTTCGGCGATTATCAGGATGCCTTGCTCAGCGGAGAGCCGTTTCTCTGGCACTCGATCCTGTCTCCCTATATCAATTCGGGCCTGCTCGATCCGCTTGATCTCTGCCACGAGGTGGAGCAGCGCTATCGAGACGGTGACGTTCCGCTCAACGCAGCCGAAGGGTTTATCCGGCAAATCATCGGGTGGCGCGAATATATGCGCGGCATCTACTGGCGCGAGGGTCCCGAATATGTTGATCGCAACTTTCTGGAGGCCAAACGGCCTTTGCCGGAATTTTACTATTCGGGCGAAACCGATATGCACTGCCTGTCCGAAGCCATCGGGCAGACTCTCGATCTGGCTTATGCGCACCATATCCAGCGGCTGATGATAACGGGTAACTTCGCCTTGATCGCGGGCCTTGATCCGCAAGCGGTGCACCAATGGTATCTGGAAGTCTATGCAGACGCCTATGAGTGGGTAGAACTGCCCAATACGCTGGGCATGAGCCAGTTTGCCGACGGCGGCATCATCGCATCCAAACCTTATGCTTCGTCCGGCAATTACATCAACAAAATGTCGGATTACTGCCAGAGCTGCCATTATGACGTGAAAAAGCGTGTTGGCGAGAGGGCATGCCCCTTCAACGCGCTATATTGGGATTTTCTGGACCGCAACCAGAACAGGCTGGCCGATAACAATCGCCTGGCGATGCCGTACCGGACTTGGGAAAAATGGAATCGGAAACGCGGGACGATATCCGCCGGCAGGCGAAAAGCTTCCTCGATCAACTGGAGGAAAACTGAATTGCCGAAAAACCACATAAGCGGTGGATTCGTCAGGCAATGCGTTATAGCCTCGACGGCTTGAAATCGAGTCGCTAAACGGCGGCTGGAACAGCGCAAATATTTGCGGACATGAGGAGTTTAATATGGAATTGCTGGTAACGACCGAATGGTTGGCCAACGAGCTAGGCGCATCCGATCTGCGGATCGTGGACGCGACGAAATTCATGGCGGATGCCGGACGCAACCCGGCTGCCGAATATGAAGCGGGCCATATTCCCGGTGCCGTGTTCATGGACCTCAGCGATTTGACTGATAGCAGCAATCCCGTTGAAAACATGCTCCCACCTGCAGAAAAATTCGCCAGCCGCATGCAGTCTCTTGGACTGGGCGATGGTAGCCGCGTCGTCCTTTACGACGACAGCCCGCTGAAAAGTTCCGCCCGCGCCTGGTGGATGCTGACCATGTTTGGCGCGCATGAAGTCGCCATTCTCGACGGCGGCATTGCCAAATGGAAAGCCGAAGGCCGGCCGCTGGAAACCGGCAAGGAAACGTTACGCCACCGCCATTTCACCGTCTGGAAAGACGACAAGGACATCCGCACCAAGGCCGATATGCTGGCCAATTTGCACAGCAAGGACGAACAGGTCGTCGATGCGCGCCCGGCCGACCGTTTCAGCGGCGAATCACCAGACCCGCGTGGCGAAATCGCTTCGGGACATATTCCCGGTTCGACCAATATCCCGCACAGCAGCTTCTTCAATGCCGACGGCACCTGGAAAAGCAGCGACGAGATCAAGGCGATCTTCAGCGACGCCGGTGTCGATCTTGCCAAGCCGCTGGTTACAACCTGCGGTTCGGGCATGACCGCGGCGGTGGTCTCCTTCGCTGCCGCTCTTGCGGGCGCAGAGAAGACCGCGCTGTATGACGGCAGCTGGGCCGAATGGGGCGCCGACGCCGATACTCCCAAAGAATCCGTCTGAACATGCCGGCGCCGCTGGAACTATAATTGGCAGATCACGACTCCGGTTCGAAAAACCAGCGACCCAGGTTGTCACCGGGGGTCGCCGGAAAAATTGGACCGGAGCCGTTGTCAATCCGCCCGTATGGCGCGGCAGCACGCATCTTTATGACGATGTCGCCCACCTTCGGGAGGGCCTGAAGTCCAATGACGACGGCCGTTTCTTTTACGGCCGCCGCGGTTCGCCGACCCAATGGTCTCTGGCCGAAGCGCTGACGGAAATGGAACCCGGAGCCGCCGGGACCATGCTTTACCCGTCCGGTGTCGCTGCCATTTCCTGTTCGTTGCTTGCAGTGCTGGAACCCGGCGACGAAATTCTGCTCACCGACAGCAGCTATGACCCGAGCCGCAGTTTTGCCGATGCCTTTCTCAAACGCATGGGCATCAAGGCGCGCTATTATGATCCGGTGATCGGCGCCGATATTGCCAGCCTGTTCGGACCCGACACAAAAGCCATTTTGATGGAAAGCCCGGGCAGCCTGACCTTCGAGGTGCAGGATGTGCCCGCTATCTGCGAGGCGGCCAGCGCGGCGGGTATCGTCACCCTGCTCGACAATACCTGGGCGACCTCGCGCTTTTTCCCGGCGCTGGAACATGGCGTCGATATCGCGATTACCGCCGCGACAAAATATATTGTCGGCCATAGCGACGTGATGATGGGCGCGGTTACGACGCATAGCAAATATTGGACCCGGCTCCGCCGTACCGCCCAGCAACTGGGCCAAGTGGTCTCTCCTGATGACGCCTATCTGGCCGCGCGCGGATTGCGGACGCTCGATGTCCGGCTGCGGCAGCATGAAGCCAGCGCTCTCCGAATAGCCTGCTGGCTGCGGGAGCGGCCGGAAGTCGGTCTGGTCCTCCACCCTGCTCTGCCCGATTGTCCCGGCCACGATATATGGAAGCGGGATTTCAAAGGAGCATCGGGACTATTTTCATTCGAGCTTGCAGATGGCGACGACCAGTCGCGCGCCGCTTTCATCGATGCGCTCACCCTGTTCGGCATCGGCTACAGCTGGGGCGGTTTCGAAAGCCTTGCGCTGCCGGTCGATCCCGCCAAGCATCGGACCGCGACCAGCTGGACCGGAAAGGGTCCGCTGGTACGGCTGAATATCGGCCTGGAAGACCCGGACGATCTGATAGCGGACCTTGCCAAAGGCTTTGAACATTATCACAGTGCCAAGCCATGATTGACCGAGCTCTGAAATATCTGGAAATGCTGGCTCCCGACACGCCGCGCAACGTCCAGTATATCGAGGGGGTCGTCGCTGCAGGGCTGGTCGCGATCGCCCTGACCCTGGGCTGGTATCTCAGCAAATATATCGGCCCCAAGCTGCGCCACCTGTGGGAAGCGCGCGCAGGCTACGAAAGCGAGCTGGCCGGCCGACGCATCCGCGACATGACCCGGCGGGCCACGACGTTCATCCTGTGCGGCATTTTCCTCGCTTTCTACCCGTGGCATCTGATCGCCAGGTGGTCTTTTCGCTCACGATCGCGATAACTGTCGGCCTGTTCGCCAATGACCTGATCCGTGGCGTGCGGATGCCCAACTGGCTGGGTACCTCAATCGGCCTTGCCCTGTTCGTGAGCATCGGATCGGGTCTGGTCGGCGGCATCGAACCGATCACCCTGGCGCTGGACAAAGTGGGATTCGGCATCGGCTCGAGGCGGATATCACTGCTCTGGATCGTCACACTGGCGATGACCGCCGTCATCCTGCTGGCGGTGGCCCGCGTGCTGATGAAGCTGGTGGCCTATATCATCAGCAACAGCGAACTCGACGGCGCCCAGAAAGTATTGGGACAGAAACTGGCCACCGTCGCGATATTGGCCGGGGCCTTTGTTCTCGGCCTCGACGTGGTCGGAATCGATCTCACCGCCCTGGCGGTCTTCTCCGGTGCCTTTGGTCTCGCCATCGGTTTCGGTATGCAGAAGACCATCGGCAACCTGATCGCCGGGATCATTCTGCTGATGGACCGTTCGATCAAGCCAGGGGACGTGATCGCGGTCGGCAATACATATGGCTGGGTCAACAAGATCGGCGTCCGGGCCGTCTCGGTGCTCACGCGCGAAGGCAAGGAACATCTGATCCCGAACGAGGATCTGATGACGCGGGAAGTGGAAAACTGGTCCTATTCCAGCCCCAATGTCCGGATCAGCATCCCGGTCGGCGTGTCCTATAATACCGACATGGATCAGGCGATTGATCTGATGAAGCAGGCCTGCGTCGACGTGCCGCGCGTGCTCAACCATCCCAAGCCGGTTGTCTGGATGCTCGAATTTGGCGACAATAGCGTCAATTTCGAAATCCGCTGCTGGATCAAGACCCGCAATCGGGCGTCGGAAATTTCAAGGCGGCGATCCTGAAACGCGTGTGGGACCTGTTCAAGGAACATGGCGTCGAAATCCCGTTCCCGCAGCGCGATGTCCATATCAAGTCGCTGCCGCAAGGCGGAACCGTCACGCTCGAAGCCGGATCAAAGCCTCTGGCCGCCCCGACAGAATCGGGTGCCGGCGACTAAAGAGACAGCCGAGAACCCATGGCCCGCACTCCCCATGTCAGGCCCGGTTGACGCTTTATTAGTCACCGACACCCAAATCCGCCTAATTTTTAAGCGATCAAAAACAACTATGTGGCGCAAGTGCAACATTTCAGAATTATGTCATCTTTGCTGCCATATTCTTTCTTGTGCAGCGCAATAATATGGAGCAACTTTCTTGGGCATGTTTAGAGACTGTTCGCGTTCGGGGCATCTGGCGCAATATAATAACAGCGGAAACAAAAAGTAGGAGGGGCGATACGCATTAACGAGAAAGGGATTTCCATGCGCACGTCCAATAAAGCTAATCTTGGCGGAAAAGCCAAATCAACTGTTCTAGGCCTTTCGGCCATATTGCTAGCCTCTACCGCTGCTCCAGCCTTGGCGCAGGACGCGGAAGAATCTGCCAGCCCGATCACGATTTCGGGTAACGCGGCAGTTACAAGTGACTATCGCTTTCGCGGTGTTGCCCAGTCGGGCGGCGACGTAGCCATTCAGGGCGGTATCGATATCGGCCATGAAAGCGGCTTTTACATCGGCACCTGGGGATCTTCGATCAACTTTGCCGGCGGTACCGAGCTCGACATCTACGGCGGCTGGTCCGGTGAGATCGCATCCGGCATTTCTGCCGATGTCGGCCTTCTCTATTATTTCTACCCTGACGCCGGCGGCGTTGGCGGCGGTGCAACCGACTTCTTCGAGCCTTATGCATCGCTTTCGGCAACTCTCGGCCCGGTGGAAGCCACGGTTGGCGCAGCCTATGCCTGGGGCGGTCAAAGCGCTCTGGCGGATGAAGACAATATCTATCTTTACACCGACCTGAGCGCCGGCATTCCCGACACTCCAGTCACAGTGAATGCACATCTGGGCTATTCGGATGGCGACAGCTTCCTCAGCACGCTGCAGGGCTCCGACAGCAACTATATCGACTGGTCGCTGGGCGTCGATTATGCAATCAGCGAAAACCTGACGCTGGGAGTGGCCTATACGGACACCGACGATTCCCCGGCACAGAAAGATTTCACCGACTCTGCATTCGTCTTCACTCTCGGCGTATCCTTCTAAATTCACAAAACGTCACGCTGAAACAAGGGGCCGCTCGGACAACCGGGCGGCCCTTTTTTAGCTGGCGGCCACCAGCTTTCGCGTTGCCCGATGGCGGGGATGATCGATCACCCTCTGAACCGGCCCTGTTTCGACAATCCGGCCTTCTTCCATAACCGCGATCCGGTGGCACAATCGCCGCGCGGCAGCGATATCATGCGTAATGAACAGCAGGCTCAAACCGTTCGCGGCCTGCAGCCGCCGGAGCAGCTGGAGGATTTCTGCTCCGACCAGCGGATCGAGCGCCGAGGTCGCCTCGTCCAGCACCAGAAGCCGGGGAGAGGCAATGATCGCCCGCGCAATCGCGACCCGCTGCGCCTGCCCGCCCGAAAGGCTGGTCGGTGAACGCGCGAGGAAATCTTCCGCGAGATCGACAGCGGACAGCGCCTGCCGCGCCATCTCGCTCCGTTCGGCACGCGCCAGATCGGGGCGCAGGTTCCGCAAAGGCTCGGTCACGATTTCGCCGACCCGCCATTGCGGATCAAGACTGGCGACCGGGTCTTGGAAGACCGGCTGGATCAGCCGACGCATATCGAGATTACGGCTGCGACGCTCGGGCAGCGGCATGCCCTCCCAGAGGATTTCCCCTCTGGTCACGGGACCGATGCCGGCGATCGCTCGCCCGAGCGTGGATTTCCGGATCCGGAACCGCCGACGAGCGCCAGCGATTCGCCCTGTCCGATCGTGAGACCTGCTTCTGCCACCGCATGAATCGTGCCGCGACGCCAGCCGGGCCGGCGAAATTCGACCCCGACATCTACCGTTTCGAGCAACAGGTCGCCGGGCTGGCTGAGCTTCGGTGCCGCTTCGTCCAGACGCGGCGTGGCGGCGATCAGGCGCCGTGTATAATCTTCTGCAGCATGGGAGACGACTTCCCGAGTCGGACCCGTTTCCACCAGCCGCCCTTTTTCCATCACCAGCAGTTGATCGGCATGGCCCTCGACCGAGGCAAGGTCGTGGCTGACCAGCAGCATCCCGAGTCCCTGTTCCGCGCGCAATGCGTCGAGCAGGTCCATGATCTCCTGGCGCAAGGAAGCATCCAGCGCACTGGTCGGTTCGTCGGCGATCAGCAATTTGGGATGATGGGCGATGGCCGCAGCAATCATCACCCGCTGGCGTTCGCCACCGGACAGCCGGTGCGGGAACTGGTCCAGTCGCTCGTCCGCCCGCGCGAGGCCGACCCGCTCCAGCTTTTGTGCCAGTTCCCGGCGCGACGGCCGTGCTGCTCCGGCCTGCATCGTCGCTTCCTGCAATTGCGCGCCAACAGACAAATGCGGTGTCAGTGCGGTCAGTGGCTGCTGGAAGACGAAGCCGGTCAGTCTGCGACGGATATCGCGCAGGTGACGGGCATCGGTTGTGCGGAGGTCAACACCATCCAGTTTGATCGAACCGGAGGCCGTACCCGGCGTCAGGCCGAAGGGCGTCAGGCAGGTCAGGCTTTTCCCGGAACCGGACGCCCCGATGATCGCCGTACATTGTCCCGCCTCGACGGTCAGGCTGACATCTTGGACCAGCCGCTTGCCGGCGATATCCACCGCCAGATTGCCTATTTCATAGAGACTCATGAGAAACGGTCTCTCAGCCGTTCGCCCTCTATCGTCAGGCAGACCAGGATCAGCACCAGCAAGCCGCCGGGCAGCAGCAGGCCAAGCGGCGCCATATCCATGTCGTCAGCGCCTTCCTTGACCAGGATGCCAAGCGAAGTCAGCGGCTCCTGCACGCCCAGTCCGAGGAAGGAGAGGAAGCTCTCGACCATCACCACCTGCGGAACGGTCAGCATCAGATAGGCCAGAGCGACGCCGGCGATATTGGGCAATATATGGCGCAGGACGATTGCCCTGGACGGCGTACCCGCGGCCTCTGCCGCCAGGATGAAGGGCCTTTGTTTCAGCGCCATTACCTGCCCCCGCACCACCCGCGCCATGGTCAGCCATTCGACCAGCCCGATACCGACGAAGACCAGCAGGATCGAGCGTCCGAACACCACCATCAACAGGATCACGATGAACATGAAGGGCAGCGAATAGAGACCATCGACGATCCGCATCATCAGCTCGTCGACCCTGCCGCCGATCCAGCCCGCGGTTGCGCCCCAGGCGATGCCGACAACCAGCGACACCAGCGCCGCCGCCATCGCGACCATCAGGGTGATCCGGGTGCCTGCTGCCAACCGCGCCAGGCGATCCCGGCCAATATCATCGGTGCCGAATATATGCGATCCGCTGAAGGCCGGCGCGCGGACAGCATCCCAGTCGATCTGGTCATAGCTCCAGGGCAGAAGGAAAGGCAGCCACAGCGCCAGAGCGGCAATCAACAGGACCAGAGCTAGCGGGAGATGCCGTCTCAGCATGCGCTCAGCCCTCCCGCATTCTGGGGTCGAGCCAGCCGTAGATCAGGTCGGCAAACAGATTGAACAATATGATCAGCGCGGCGTAGAGCGTGACCACACCGAGCACGAGCGGATAGTCGCGGTTTAGCGCGCCCTGGACAAAATAGCGGCCAAGCCCCGGCAGTCCGAAGACGGTTTCCACCACCACGGCCCCGGTCAGCAGCCCTGCCGCCGCCGGACCAAGATAGCTGGCGACGGGAACGAGAGCGGGCCGAAGGCCATGTTTGAACAGGATTTTCACCTCGGGCAGTCCCCGCGCCCGCGCTGTGCGGATATGATCCTGCTTGAGCACGCTCGCCAGACCGGCGCGGGTCAGTTTGGCAATCGCCCCCGACACCGGCAGCGCCAGGGCGACGACCGGCATGATCAGCCAGGCCGCGCCCTGTCCCGTTCCCGATACCGGCAGCAAGCCGAGCCACAAACCAAAGAATAGCGCCAGCGCGGGTCCGGTGACAAAGGTCGGCAGCGCGGTTGCGACCGTTGCCAGCATCATGATCGTCTTGTCCGCAGTCTGCCCGGCCCGCACGGCCGCAAACAGGCCGGCCGTCACCCCGATCATCAGTGCCAGCACTATCGCCAGCCCTCCGAGCGTTAGCGAAATCGGCAGCCCCTGCGCGATCAGTTCCGATACGGTAAAATCGCGATAGACCAGCGAAGGTCCGAAATCTCCCTGGACCAGCCGCGAAATATAGAGCCAGGCCTGCTCCCAGAGCGGCCGGTCCAGACCATAAGCCTGTTGCAAGGCCGCCTGCGTCGCCGGATCGAGCGGGCGTTCCCCGTCAAACGGTCCGCCGGGCGCCAGCCGCATCAGGAAGAAGGATGCCAATATGATCACCAGCAGCGTCGGTATGGCTGTCATCAGCCGCCGGGTGATCAGGGCAAGCACCTGCCGCTAGAGCTCCATCCCGGCAAAACAGCTGCGCACTTCCTGCACGAACAGTTCCGGCACTTCCATCGCCGCGAAATGGCCGCCCTTCTCGGGCTCTCCCCAATAGCGCAAGTTCCGGAATCGTTGCTCCGTCCAGCGGCGCGAAGGGGTGATGATTTCGTGCGGGAAAATGCTGCAGCCGGACGGAATAGTGACCGGATCGACATTGGGCGCGCCGAAGCTTTCACGGTACAGGCGCGCCGAGGATGCACCGGCATTGTTGAGCCAGTAGATCATCACATTGTCGAGCAAGCGGTCGCAGTCGAAATTCTCGTCCGGCGCTTGGCATCCTCTGCCCAGCCCTGGAATTTTCCATGATCCAGGCCATTTGACCGACCGGGGAATCGGCCAGACCATAGCCCAGGGTCTGCGGCCGGGTCCGCTGGATTTCCGCATAGCCGGCGCCCTGCTCCTGATAGACCGCGAAATGGGCCAGTGACGCCTGCTCTTCGGGGGTCAGGCTGGCCATCATCTCGTCCGACGGCGGCCCGACGACCACGAGATTGACATGCACGCCGGCACAATGGCCGAGATTCTGTGCGCCGATCACCGAGGTCACCATGCCGCCCCAGTCGCCGCCCTGGGCGAAATAGCGGTCGTAGCCGAGGCGGGTCATCAGGCTGTCCCACGCCTGCGCGATTTTTCCAGCCCCCATCCGGTCGTGGTTGGCTTGCCGGAAAAACCATATCCGGGCAGCGACGGCAGCACCAGATGATAGGCATCTTTCGCCTCCCCGCCATGTGCCACCGGATCGGTCAGCGGACCGATGACATCCATAAACTCGACGATCGAACCCGGCCAGCCGTGCGTCATCAGCAACGGCCGCGCGTCAGGCTCCGGCGAGCGGATATGCATGAAGTGGATATCGACGCCGTCAATCTCGGTTAGGTAATGCGTATATTGATTGAGTTCCTGCTCGCAGCGCCGCCAGTCGTAGCTGGTCCGCCAATGTTCGACGACGGTTTTGACATAGTCGAGCGGGATGCCCTGCGACCAGTCATCAACCGGCTCCGGATCGGGCCAGCGCACATGCCGCAACCTTATGTCGAGGTCGTCCAGTGCGGTTTTCGGGATATCGATTGTGAAGTCTCTGATTTCGTCGGTCATCGGCTTGTCTCCTGAAACTTCATTTATATTCCCGCCCATTGCAGTTCAGCAGGCAAACTGGATGACGAATAATCAACCTGCAAAACCCTCCTTCGCTGGGGTCGGGCCGCACTTTTTGAGGCGTGAAGGATCGGAGTGGAATAAGACCAGATATCACCTGATTTTGCCAGACATTCTGCCTCCCCGCATTGCACTATCGCGGAAGCATAATCATCTTCCGCCAGCCAGCCAAGTTTATGCGATCCCGGTGCAATCCGCAGCGGGGCGCTATCCGGCCCTACATCATCCAGATGAATTCTTAACGTCACCATATCAGCGAGCAACTCAAAAGGAGGCTCTACATGCTGGATGCCCTGCTTGATCGTCCAGTTTTTGAAGCCAGAAACTTCTTTCCGTTTCGCAACAGCAATCGTGCGGTCCTGGTGCCAATCCAGCGACCAGTTGGTTTCAACATTCTTGTCGAATAATATTGCACGAACGGGTTGCGCATTCGCATCCAAGTGTTTTCGCACAATCTCCCACGGTCTTGAGTTTACACCAATCCGTTCCGACAAACCTACAATGCCTTTCAACCGAGCACCCGCTCGTTCAGATGGAACGGGTCGCAGGATAGATAGAAAATCAGAGGCATCTATTTGATTATTGTAGAATTCCGCACCGTCCTGTTCGAAACTAAAGCTCACATCGTCGGAACCGGCACTTCGCCCGAATAGTCGTAAAAGCCCTTGCCCGTCTTGCGGCCGAGCCAGCCGGCCTCGACATATTTCGTCAGGATCGGCGCGGGGCGATATTTCGGGTCACCGAAGTCATTCTGCAGCACGCGCAGGATTTCCAGCAATGTATCCAGTCCGATCAGATCGGCCAGGGTGATCGGCCCCATCGGATGGCCGAGGCCAAGCTGCACGCCGCGGTCGATATCTTCCATCGACGCCGTGCCTTCGCCGAGCGCAAAAAAGGCCTCGTTGAGCATCGGCAGCAGGATACGGTTGACGACGAAACAGGGCGAATCTTTCGCCATGACCGGGTTCTTGCCAACGGCCTTGGCAAAATCGCTGGCCATGGCTGCCGTCTGGTCGCTGGTTGCGAGTCCGCGGATGACTTCGACCAGCCCCATCAGCGGCACCGGATTGAAGAAATGCACGCCGACAAAGCGCGACGGGTCTTTCACCGACTGCGCCAGCCGGGTGATCGAAATCGATGAGGTATTGCTCGCCAATATCGCCTGATGGCCCAGAACTTCCGACGCTGCTGCAAAAATCTGGCGCTTGATTTCCTCGCGCTCGGTGGCGGCTTCAATGATGATGTCGGCATTGGCCATCGGGTCAAGCTGGACGATCGGCTCGATACGACCCAGCGCCGTTTCAGCGGCCTGCTGCTCGATCTTTTCCTTGTCCACCAGCCGTGCCAGTTGCTTGGCAATACCGGCCTTGCTCCGTTCGGCAATCTCCATGCTGACATCCGACAGATAGACATGATAGCCTGCCTGAGCCGAAACCTGCGCGATACCGGCGCCCATTTGTCCCGATCCGATAATACCAATTGCTTTCATATCATGCCCTTCATGCTGTTCGATGTGTTTGAACAAGCCACTAGCGATTGTCTGCCAAACTGGCTAGATTGCAATTATGCCCCCTATCAGTTTCATCGCCGGAATCTTCGCCACTCTCGCCGCTGCCACCGCCCAGCCGCCAGTGCAACCGGGTGAAATCCGGACCTTCCGGGACTGGAGCGTTGGTTGTGACAATAGCGGCAATTGTCAGGCTGTTTCACTGGTCCCAGATGAGGGCGGCGCCGGTTTTGACGACTGGGATGGCCCGATCTCGATCGTCCGGACCGCGGGCAGTGACGATATTTTCAGATCCGCGTTTTGTTTCAGCCCGGAGACATGGACCGTTACCGGATGATCATTGACGGAAAGCTGGTCGATACCGGGGCGATTGTCCAGGGCGACTATCCGATAGAAATTGTCGGTACGGATGCCGAAAAAGTGGCAGAGGCGATCATCAACGGCAAACATCTTGTCATCGAAGGGCCTGGCGGCGAGAATATCACCCAGATTTCGCTGGCCGGCTCGTCGGCAGCCCTGCGCTATATCGACGAGAAACAGCAGCGCGCCGGAACCGAAACGGCGCTGGTCGCCAAGGGCACGCGCGATTTCCAACCCGCCAGTACCGAAATTCCGACGATCATGGTCGACCGCTGGGACGATTCCAAACTGGCCCCGGAAACCGGCGATATCGTGGCGCTGGTCGAAAAGTCCAGATGCAAGGACGAACGTTACGGGCTGGTGGAGGATCAAATCTTTCCTCTGGGCAAGCGCGGCAACCGGTTCCGCGCACTGGTATTGATATCCTGTGGCTCGGGTGCCTATAATTTCTCCAGCGCGCCTATATCGGGGAATATATCGAAAACCCTCGCGCCACCAGCGGCTGGACATTCACTCCGGCCCGATTTGACCGCCAGCCCAGCTGGGGCGGCGAAGGCACCGACCCTTTGCTAGTCAATGCAGGCTGGGACGAACTGGACCAGAAGCTCAGCAGTTATGGCAAGGGCCGCGGGCTCGGCGATTGCGGCAGCGCTGAAAATTATATCTGGGATGGAGACATGTTCCGCATGATCGACGCCAGCGCGATGCCGGAATGCCGCGGCGCCTACGAATGGATTACCATCTGGCGCGCGAACTACCGCATTCTCGAAGAGACCGCTGCGCCTGCCGAATAATCCTAAGGCGCGTGTTTGAGCGGATGCGCTTCCACCAGCATGAGCGTGAAATAGTCCTTTTCGTCGCTCCATTCTTGCAACGGCGTCCAGCCGCCGGCCCGCAGCATCAGCCGGGCATCGCGCAAGCCATATTTGTGGCTGTTCTCGATGTGGATTTTCTGTTCCTTGCGTAGTGAATAGTCATCGCCGGCGATCGAGAAATCGACGTCGGCCTGGGCTTCCAGATAGATTTCGATCCGCGCATAGAGATCGTTCCAGACCGCCTTGTGCCGAAATTGCTCAACGGGAATATTTCCGTCCAGTTCGCGGTTTATCCGGTGGAGCAGATTTAGCGAGAATTGCGCCGTCACGCCCGCGCTATCATCATAGGCGTCGATCAGCGTCTGGACATCCTTGATCCGGTCAAAACCGATTAAAAGCTGCGCACCCTCACCCAGCGTTTCCCGCATGAAGCGCAGCAGGTCGACCGAAGTCCGGGCGATCATATTGCCAATTGTCGAGCCGGGAAAGAAGCCGAGCTTCGGCATGTCGGCCACGGCCTCGGGCAGGGCAACCCGCTTCATGAAATCGGCTTCGACTGCATATATAGGCAATTCGGGAAATTCCTCCTGGAGCAGCGATGCGCTATGCTCGAGAAACTCACCCGAAATATCGATCGGCACATAAGCGGCAGGTTCAATCGCCTTCAGTAAATGGGGCGTCTTGGTGGAACTGCCCGAGCCAAATTCGATCACCGCCCGGTCCTGACCGACGAATGCCGCAAAAGCGGGGCCATTGGCCTTGAGCAATTCGGTCTCCGTGCGAGTGGGATAATATTCGGGAAGCTCTGTAATGTCCTCGAACAATTCCGACCCGCGCCGGTCGTAGAGCCAGCGCGCGGGAATCGCGAAAGTCTGCTTCTCGAAACAGCGCCTGACGTCCTTGCGGAAACTGTCATCGACGCGGGAAGTTGTCATGTCCATGGGGTCGTCCTTTGCGTCAAAGGTCTTTGGCGAGCCGCAAGCCGCAGAACTGCCAGCGCTGGTGAGGGTAGAAGAAATTCCGGTAGCTGGTCCGAATATGACCGGGCGGCGTGGCAATGCTGCCGCCCTTCAGAACGGACTGGCCCGACATGAACTTGCCATTATATTCACCGACTGCACCATCGGCCGGCCGGAATCCGGGATAGGGCAGATAGGCGCTTCCCGTCCATTCCCACACCGCGCCATTGTGCGGAAGGCCATGATTGGCCGCCACTTCCCATTCAGCTTCGCTGGGCAAGCGGGCGCCGGCCCAGGTGGCATAGGCATCCGCTTCATAGTGGCTGACATGTTTTACGGGTGCTGCCAGATCGAGAGCGCGACGGCCCGACAGTGCGAACTCCGCCCGCTCACCGTCAGATGCCTGATTCCAGTATAAGGGCGCTTCAATTGCCTGCTCCTGCACCCAGGCCCAGCCGTCGGAGAGCCAGTGGCGGGCATCGCGATAGCCGCCGTCCTTGATAAACGCGAGCCATTCGCCGTTGGTCACCGGCCGATTTGCCAACGCGTGCGGATGGAGCAGCACCTGATGGCGCGGGCCTTCGCAATCGAAGGCAAAGCCGGTCCCGTCATGGCCGATCTGTTGTACGCCCGTCTTGCCTTCGATCCATTGCAATGGTCCGGGGTCTGCCGCGGAAACAGGCACCGTAGAAGAATAGGCGGGCCGCAGCGGATTGCGGGAAAAGAGATGGAGAATATCGGTCAACAATAATTCCTGATGCTGCTGCTCGTGATTCAGACCGAGCTCGACCAGGTCGAGTAATTCTGGAGAGAAGCCGTCCATTGCTTCCGCCATCGCCCTGTCGACATGATGGCGATAATCGATCACGTCCGCGAGCGACGGGCGGGTCAGCAAACCCCGCTCGGGGCGCGCGTGGCGTGCGCCTTCGGCTTCATAATAGCTGTTGAACAGATAGGGATAGGCTTCGTCAAAAAGCCGGTAGCCAGGGACGTGATCGCGCAGCAGAAAGGTTTCGAAAAACCAGCTGACATGGGCCAGGTGCCATTTTGTCGGCGACGCATCGTCCATCGACTGCGCCGTTGCATCGGCATCGCTCAGCCCTTCGGCAAGTCCAAGGGAATGATGTCTCACATCCCGGAATCGCTCCAGCAACACGCGCGATCGGGAGATGTTTTCGGCGTCGGGCGAAGGCGGGAACGGGCGTTGCGGTTGGCTTGCGATCAATCCTACTCCGGTGGAAGCTCCTGTTCTTGCCAGAACATAGAGCGAACGATGATTAGGTCAACAACGCATATTCGCGCCAGTTGGTTGCAAATATCCGCAAGCTGTTGCGCTTTTGCGCTAGCGCGACGCTCCCGGCACCCACAATATATCGTCCTTGCCGCCATTGTTGAGCGCCCGGCCCAGCACGAACAGATAGTCCGAAAGACGATTGATATAGGCCAGCGCCTGCGGGTTGATCGAAATATCTCTGGCCGCTGCGACACAGGTCCGCTCGGTCCGCCGGGTGACGGCGCGCACGAGATGGATGGCGGCTGCGGCTTTGCTGCCACCAGGCAAAATGAAACTGGTCAGCGGATTGAGCTCGGCAGTGGCCGCGTCGATTGCCTTTTCCAGCCGTTCCACCTGTGAGGGAACAACTCTCAGCACCATTTCCGAGGGACTGAAATCGTCCCCGTCGGATGCCGGCGTTGCAAGATCGGCACCCAGATCGAACAGGTCGTTCTGGATCACCCGCAATGTCTGCACCAGCCCCTCGTCGGTGATTTCGCAAATCGCGACACCGAGCGCGCTGTTCAATTCGTCGACATCCCCGATTGCCGCCATGCGCGGGTCGTTCTTGGCAATGCGCGATCCGTCGACCAGCCCGGTCGTGCCGTCATCGCCGGTTCTCGTATAAATCTTGTTGAGCTTTACCATCGGGGGAGCGAACTAGCTCTGGCCACCCGCCACAGCCAGCAATATCACCACCAGCACGATTGCAATCGCCTGATATTTGACGCGGGCAAACATCATTTCATTCTGCTTCTTGTGCGAAGCAGTGACGCCTTCGGCATCGACGTCGCCCGGCTCCATATTGGCGAAGGCGATCAGCCCGCGCACGAGTGCGTAAATGACAGCGCCTGCGGCTGCGATGATCATCAATATCAAAATATAGCTCATATATTCACCTTAAGCCTGCGAA
>NZ_PYIA01000141.1:0-47421 GCF_013265645.1 Sphingopyxis sp. BSNA05
GGCCGGTTGCCCGCCTCCGCAAAAGAAATATCCCTTGATTCCCTCGCGAGAGGCGGTGGCGGGTAATTGGGACAGGATCGGGCAGTTGCAATTCCGGTTTTCACCCATTTCATGCCCGATCATATCGAGGAATCTTTGCCCATATCGGCAGATTGACGGGACCCGAAAGCCGATATTATTTCACCTATCAGGATAGAAAGAGCTTGAGGCGAAGCGGCTCTAAGCAGTCCAGCTGTCCCTATTCCCATTTTCGCGAACGCGCCAGGTGATCGGCTTCCCATTGTCCGGCCGTTCGGCGGGCTATAGGCATCCTCGGAATCAGAAGATGCCGGAAATCAGGCAGCCTCCGCGCTGTCGCGATGATAATCAGAAGCTGCCGTTCCGGCGGTCACACCCGTCGAGAAAGGTTTCTCCACCCGCACAAATAATCGCCTGTCAGCAGGCATGACCGGAAATATCGCGCGGGCAACTTGCAAGAGGCTAACCAATTGGGACAAATTTTGACGAATCGGGAGTGCCGATCCACTCAATTTCCACAACCTTGGTTATCCGTGGAAATTGATGGTGACCCCTACGGGAATCGAACCCGTGTTTCAGCCGTGAAAGGGCCGCGTCCTAACCGCTAGACGAAGGGGCCATACCAATTGCTGGTCAGCGAGCCACGGCCATTAGGGGGGCGCTCGGCATAGGTCAACCCTCTTTTCGCCGGAAATTTCGGGCTATTTTCCGGTGCCGTGGCGGACCGCCCGTAACTCTTTGTCTTTAGGGCCGCCAGCAGTGCGGTCGATCCGGCCGGTGGCACCGCCCGTTCCCGCGCTCCTGACCCGCTCAATCGGCCCAGGCGGCATCTTCCAGATGGATTTCCGCCGACGGGCGGCTGCCCCAGTCATCGATCTTGGCGCGGCCGGCGATCCACAATTTCCGTCCTCTCGGCGCGTTGAGCAGCGTCTGGCCAAGATCGCTTTCCGCTGCCCGAAAGGCGATGGTCTTGATCGACGCGCCGTCATCGCCGCCGACGATCATCCGCACATGGTCGGTTCCGACAATATCACATTTGATGATTCGCACCGGGCCGGTGGCGATGCGCGGCGCGGGCCAGCCCATGCCATAGGGGCCGGCGCCGTCCATCGCCTCGACCATCGTCGGATTGACGCCTTTGGGCGACAGCACCGCATCGAGCAGCAGCGCCTTGCCGTCCTGCGCCTTGCCGACACTGCCGGCGAGCCGGTCGTGAGAAATTCGGAAAAGGCGTCGACCTTGTCCGCCGCGACCGTGACGCCCGCCGCCATGGCGTGACCGCCACCGGCGATCAGCAAGCTGCTGTCCTTGGCCGCGATGATCGCAGCGCCCAGATCAACACCCGAAACCGAACGGCCCGATCCCTTGCCGATGCCCTCTTCGTCCAGCGCGATGATGATCGCCGGCCGGTTCAGCTTCTCCTTGATCCGCCCGGCAACGATACCGATGACGCCGGGATGCCAGCCCTTGGCCGAGAGCACCGCCACCGCCTGGTTCTGCTGGGCGGAGCACATCGCTTCGGCTTCTTCGAGCACATGCGCCTCGATCGCGCGGCGTTCCTGGTTGAGATGGTCGAGCTCGGCGGCGATGCTCCGCGCTTCCTCCGGGTCCTGCGTGATCAGCAGCCGGACGCCGAGATCGGATTTACCGACCCGTCCGCCGGCGTTGATCCGGGGACCCAAAGCAAAGCCGAGATCCGAGCAGATCGGCGCGCGCTTCAGCCGGCTGGCGTCGATCAGCGCCGACAGACCGATATTCTGCCTTCCGGCCAGCACCTTGATGCCCTGGGCGACAAAGGCGCGGTTGAGGCCGCGCAGCTGAGCGACATCGGCGACCGTGCCGAGGGCGACAATATCGAGCAGCTCCAGCAGTTTCGGCTCGGCCCGTCCCTTGAAAAAGCCCTGGTTGCGCAGCGTTCGGACCAGCGCCGCGCCGAGCAGAAAGGCCATGCCAACGGCGGCAAGGTGACCATGTTCCGCACCGGCGTCGCTTTCGTCCAGCCGGTTGGGATTGACCAGTGCGAGCGCCTTGGGCAGCTCCACCGCGCATTTATGATGGTCGACGACAATCACCTCGACACCGGCCCGGTGCGCCATGTCGAGCGCTTCAAAAGCCATTGCCCCGCAATCGACGGTAACCACCAGATTGCTGCCCTGCTCACCCAGCTTGACCAGAGCCTCGCCCGAGGGCCCATAGCCCTCCATCAGCCGGTCCGGGATATAATAGCCCGCTTCCAGCCCAAGCTCGCGCAGCAGCCGGATCAGCAGCGCCGCGCTGGTCGCGCCATCGACGTCATAATCGCCGAATATCGTGACCTTTTCCTGATTTTTGATGGCGAGAGCCAGGCGGTCCGCCGCCTTATCCATATCCTGAAAACCGAGGGATCGGGCATGAAGCCGCGGATCGTCGGGTCGCGGTTGACCGCGAGTGTTTCCCGGCTGGCGCCGCGCGCGAGCAGCAACTGGGTGACCAGATCATCGGGCTGGAAACCCGGATCGCGCGCGTCGGCGCTGGTGCTGCGCCAGCGCCAGCTCTGGCCGGACAGGGATTTTTCTACATTCAATACTGCACTCATGGCCGGTGCTATGCGTCAAAGCAGCGGCGCTGACAATCGGTCTGTTGCTTGCTAGGGAGAGAGGCATGAAAAAGCTTCTGATCGTCTATTACAGCTATACCGGCGGCACCGCGCAGATGGTCGAGGCCGCGGCCACGGCCGGGCAGGGTGAGGATGGCATCGAAATAGACGTCCTGCGCGCGGAAGACTGCCAGCCGGAGCATATGCTGTCCGCCGACGGCTATATTTTCGCGACGCCGGAAAATCTGGCGGCGATTGCCGGGGTGATGAAGGCTTTTTTCGATCGCTGCTATTATCCCTTGCTCGGGAAGATCGAAGGCCGCCCCTATGCGGCGATGATCTGCGCCGGATCGGATGGCGAGAATGCACAGAAACAGCTGGAGCGCATCGCCACAGGCTGGCGGCTCAAGAAAGTCATCGATAGCCTCATAGTCTGCACCCATGCGCAGACCGAAGAGCAGATATTGGCACCGAAAACGATTTCCGAAACCGACCGCCAGCGATGTGCCGAGACGGGTGCCACGTTATCGGCAGGCCTCGCCATGGGTATATTCTAGATCAGTTCGCGCACGCGATCCTGCAACACCGGAATCACATCTGTCTCGAACCAGGGATTGGCCTTGAACCAGCGGATATTGCGCGGGCTGGGATGGGGCAGGGGCAATAGCTCCGGCCAGAATTCCTGCCAGCGTTTGACCGTTTCGGTGAGCGTGCGTGATTTGCGCTCTCCCAGATGCCATTTCATCGCATATTGGCCAAGTACCAGTGTCAGCTTGATGTTCGGTAACGCCTCCAATAGCGGCTTGCGCCAGGCCGGCGCGCATTCCGGTCGTGGCGGCATGTCGCCGCCCTTGCCGCTGCCGGGAAAGCAGAATCCCATCGGCACGATCGCGAACAGGCGCGGGTCGTAAAATTGCTCTCCGGTCACGCCCAGCCAGTCGCGCAGCCGCTTGCCGCTGACATCGTCGAACGGACGGCCTTTCTCGTGGGTCTTGCTGCCCGGCGCCTGTCCGACCAGCAGAATCTGCGCGCTGCTGTCCGCCTGCACCAATGGTTTGGGACCGAGCGGCAGGCCGGCGCAAATCGTGCAGGCGCGGATTTCATCCAGCAGGCCGGCCAGCGCGTCGGGTGGTCGGCTCGTCATTCCTTGCGGCGGCAAATCGCCAGATGGTCGGGCTTCTCGTCCTTGGCGATCGGCGGCAGGACGAAGACATGGCCGAGATGGGTCGGATCCCGCCCGTCCGGTTTCCTCACACCTTTGACGACGGCGGCGAAATCGCGGCAGGCTGGCGCGCTTTGCAGATAGTTGCTGTGGCCGGTGCGGCCCCGGCTGACGGCGGTCGTGTCGATGATGGTAAGCGCTGCCTTGTCGACCGCTTCGGCATATTTCGGATGCGCCGCATAGCAGCGCTCGGGCAGGCCGCGGGTCTCGAGTTCTGCGGCCTCGAACGGACTGAAGCAGCGCGGATAGCCGAGCCGGGGATAGCCGTGAATATCATCGGACAGCGACAGGGCGCGATCCTTGATCGATGCGTAAACGGTGATACGCCGGTCGTTGCGAACCCGCCGGTCGGACAAGATTTCTTCGGCAATATCGCGCTCGAAATCCTGGGTGTCGACGTCCGGGGAGACGAGGATGATATTCGAAATGACGCTGGAATCGCTGGTCGAAACATTGCGGTCGACATATTCCACCGAGGGCAGTACCAGCCGTGCGCCGAGCGAGTGGGAAATCAGCACGATTTCCTTTGTCGTCTCCAGCTGCGCCAGCTGCATCAGGAATTTGCGGAAATTGCGCTCGTCCCAGTACATGTTGGTTTCGTCCACCGGATATTTGAACAGGCGCCCTGCGACGGCCAGCTATACTGGATAGCCGGACCGGTGAAACCGGTCAGCCGGACGATCTGGTCGGTGTCGCGCGAACTGGTGAAAAAAGTTTCCCGATAGCCGTGGACGTAGAGCAGCACGCGGCCGTCCGCTGCCTGCATCCTGGCGGCCAGACTGGCCCACCATTGTTGCGAATCGGAAAAGCCGAACGGGATGCTGCGGGTTGTCTTGCCGGGCTCCCGCTCGACCTCCTGCGGTCCGGCAAAGCGGCCATAGCGGACCTTGTCGCCGCGATGGTGCAGCAGGCGGATATTTTCGGTCAGGCAGTCGGGCAGCCGGCTGGTGACAAAGAAAAACGGCTTGTCACCAGCATCGGCCGCATCATCCGGCTTGGGATTGCACCGCTCCGGGGCGACATAGGCGGAATGGGCTATGTCCCCATATTCCACCGGCGTCACGCATCCGGCAATCAGCCAGGGCAACGCAAGAATCGCCCATCTGGCCCTGGCCGCGATACGCTTCGGTGACGGCAGGCTAGCGATGGTCATTCTCAGTTTCGCGATGCTCGCTCTTCACCCAGCGCACGGTGCCGGAGGAGGCGCGCATCACGACGCTTTCCGTGGTCATCTTGCCGCCGCGCAATTTCTTGACGCCTTCCAGCAGCGAACCGTGGGTCACGCCGGTCGCGGCAAAGATCACATCGCCCTTGGCCAGTTCCTTCAGGTCATAGACCTTGTCGAGATCCTCGATGCCCCATTTATAGGCGCGCTGGCGCTCGTCGTCGTTGCGGAATAGCAGACGGCCCTTGAACTGGCCGCCGACGCAGCGCAGCGCGGCTGCCGCGAGCACGCCTTCGGGCGCGCCGCCGCTGCCCATATACATGTCAACGGTCGTGTCTTCGTCCGTGGTGGCGATCACGCCGGCAACATCACCGTCCGGGATCAGCATGATGCCGCATCCGATTTCGCGGAGTTCGGCGATGATCTTGTCGTGCCGCGGACGATCCAGAACGCAGACGATGATTTCGGCCGGCTCGACGCCCTTTTCCTTGGCAACGGCAGACACATTCTCTGTCACCGACTTGTTGAGATCGATAATATCGGGCGAATAGCCGGGGCCGACCGCAAGCTTGTCCATATAGACGTCAGGCGCGTTCAGCAGATTGCCCTTTTCCGCAATGGCCAAAACGGCCAGCGCATTGGCGCCTGCCTTGGCGGTGATCGTCGTGCCTTCCAGAGGATCAAGCGCGATATCGATCGCAGGCGCTTCACCTTCGCAGCCGCGTCCGACCTTCTCGCCGATAAACAGCATCGGTGCCTCGTCGCGTTCGCCTTCGCCGATCACGACCGTGCCGCAGATATCCAGCTCGTTCAGCGCCGCGCGCATCGCTTCGACGGCAGCGGCATCGGCCGCTTTCTCGTCGCCGCGGCCAATCAGATTGGCGGCCGATATGGCGGCTGCTTCGGTAACGCGTACCATTTCCATGACCAGTACGCGGTCCAATATGTCGCTTGCTTGTGGCATATTATCGATCAGTCCTTCTATAAGGTGCAAATTTGGACTCTCGATAGGGGAGCGATATTGCAATGTCGAGACAGGTTATACTGATCCTTTTGCTGATATCGTCTGCTGCGCTGGCGCAGGACGAGATACCAGCGGAGCGGACCGCTGAAATTCTGGACAATGCCCGAAAACTGACAGCGGTCGATGCCGATGGCTGTCTTGTCTACCGTTCCAGCGACGAAATCGTGGTTTGCGGCACGCCCGAAATTGACCGGTTGCAACGGTTGCCCTTCCCGGAACTGGCCACGGTTGCAGGACAAAGGATTCGCGAGCCGCTTCCGAAAGGCAATCCGGCGATCGTCCAGCAGGGGCGCTGTTATGTCACTATGGACGAACGCAATTGCTTCCAGGGCGTGTCGCTGCTGACCGTCGGGTCGGGCGGTGGCGTTGGCGGCGCTGCCGCGCGTCTGTGGCAGGTCGTCTCTCCGGACATTCCGGACGAGGATTATGTCCAGCAGGCGCTGATCAAGCCGTTGGTACCGGAAGCGCCCGACTGATCAGTCCTGATCGCTCAGCAAATGCATCACGACCGGTTCCGCCTGCAAGCTGGTCGAGCTCGAAAGCGCCGCGAGGCTTTCCGAGACATTCCGTTCGCGGCTGTCGTGGGTGACCATGGAGATCAGCACCGATCCCTCGTCGGTCTTGGCCGTCTGGATCAGGCTTTCGATCGACACATTGGCATCGCGCATGGCGGCGGTGATCTCGGCCAATACGCCCGGCTTGTCGGCCACGATGAAGCGGACATAGCTTTTGCCGATGCGGTTGCCGCTCTCGGCGCGCTCGCAGGGCTCCATCTTGCTGGCGGGTGCGGCAAAGACGGTCCCGGCATCGCCGCGCGCAATATCGATCAGATCAGCGACGACGGCGGAAGCGGTCGGCCCTTCGCCGGCACCGGCACCCTGGAACATCAGGCGACCGGAGAAATTGCCCTCGGCAACCACCGCGTTGGTGGAGCCTTCGATATGGGCCAGCGGATGGCTTTCGGGGACCAGATAGGGATTGACCCGCTGGAACAGTTTTCCGTCATCGATCCGGGCCATGCCGAGCAGGCGGATGCGATAGCCCAAAGCCTTGGCCTGACCGATGTCCGCCGCCATGATATGGCGGATGCCGTCGATCTCGACGCCGTCGAAGTCGAGCGCCTTGCCAAAGGACAAGGCCGCCAGGATGGCCAGTTTGTGGGCGGCATCGACGCCGTCGATGTCAAAGCTGGGATCGGCTTCGGCATAGCCGATTTCCTGCGCTTCCTTCAGAACATCGTCAAAGGCGTGGCCGTGTTTTCCATCGCGGTGAGGATATAATTGCAGGTGCCATTAAGAATGCCATAGACGCGCTCGATCCGGTTGGCCGAGGCGCCATCGCGCAATCCCTTGATCACCGGGATCCCGCCGGCCACTGCGGCCTCATAGCGCAGCGAGAGATTCGAATTTTCCGCCGTCTGCGCCAGTTCCATGCCGTGGTGGGCAATCATCGCCTTGTTGGCGGTGACGAACGACTTGCCCGCGGCCAGGCTCTTGCGGGCAAGATCCAGCGCCGTGCCGTCCGATCCGCCGATCAGTTCGACCACACAATCGACATCATTTTGCGACGCAAGATCTTCGGTTTTGTCGCACCATATATAAGGAGCCAGATCAACGCCGCGGTCGCGGTTGCGGTCGCGGGCAGAAACGGCGGTTACCACGATCGGACGACCGGCCCGTTGCGTGATCATGGCGCCATTTTCTTCAATGAGCCGGATAACGCCGGTGCCGACGGTACCCAGTCCGGCGAGCGCGATGCGTAGCGGAGCAGTCATGGTAATAAGCCTCTTTGCGATTCAGGTGAATTTGCTGGCGCCTTATTAGCGCCGCCTTGGGCGAATACCAGTATAAGTTGGGTCGGCTCAGGGCTGTCGTGATCTGGGGCAGTTGCCGAGATCGTCGAGCACCATCTGGTAATCGCTGCGGGCCTGCCGCGCATTGGCGGGTGAATCGCTGGCCAAAGCGCTGCCCGGCAACTGCCGGGGCAGGAAGCAGGCCAGCCGGTACCAGAGCAGGCTGTTCCTGACCGGCGCGCGCGCGGCTTCGTCGACAATCTCGCCCAGCGAGACGGCCCAGAATTTCTGCTGGCCCGCCCGTTTCAGAACGGTAATCGAGATCGGGGAGCCGTTTTCGGTTTCCATGAAGATCTGCGTTTCGCCCTCGCCGATGATGGTGCCGGGCACGTGAAAGGCGCTGGCGATCCGGGAGACCGCGGGGGCGCGTCATAGGCAACCAGTTCGCGGACCAGCGAGCGGACGCGCTGCTCGCGGCTGGCCGTCCAGGCGATCTGGCCGTCCTTTGCGGTCAGTTGTACATTGTCGCCCCCGCCCGGTGCGCGGCGGCCGAATATGATGAAAGGCTTCTTCTTCACCTTTGGCGCCCGCCCGCGTTCATCCAGCGGCAAATCTATGACATAACGAATCGTTTCGCCGACGCCGCCATCGCCGCGAATCAGGGCGTTGGTCGATGCAATTATATAAAAACGCTGCGTGTTAGGCGGTGCATTTGGGGCCTTTCGGGGTCGACTTTAATCGCTTTTTTAACCGTTACATGGGCGATGATGGATGCGTCCGAACTGAGGTCGGCGAGGTCGGCATATTGCAGTGTGTCACCATCGTCGAAAACCTGAGAAAAAGCTGGAACGCCCGTGATTTGAGAGAAAAATAGCGTGGCGGCGAATATCGTTAACAAGCGCATGATTTTCCCTGACTCAGCAATTTAAGGATGGCAGTTTTTAGCCTCAATTTAGGTCTTTAACAGCTTAATCGACCCTGAACCAACAAAGCGATTGCCTGCGTGGAACTAGCACGTTAAAACAAATTTAAGATGGCTTTCAAGCGAACGAAAAGTTGTCATGGGGATAATAAGGGTCGCGATGGTTTCCAAAACCTCTCGGCCTTTGTCTGGAACTTCAGCAATGGAGTATACTACCTTGTGATGGGGAAAAAGGAGTTACATTTCTGAATGGCTTATGCTGACCAAGAGATGAGTTCGAACAAGATCATATCGATCGTTCTTGTCGTAATCATTCACCTGTTACTTGGCTATGCGCTGGTCACTGGGCTAGCCTATACTGCCGTCAAGAAGGTTGCGACGCAGCTGGATATGATTGACATTGATGAAGAAGAACCACCGGAAGAGCCGGACGAGCCGCCTCCACCGCCGCCAGAGCAGCCGATTGAGCCGCCTCCCGTAGTGACACCACCGCCCATCGTGGCTCCTGTGGTTGCACCGCGGCCGGTCATCCGGACCGTTCCGACGGCACCGCCGCCACCGGCACCGGTTGTTGCGCCTCCGGCACCGCCACCAGCTCCACCGCCACCACAGCGGGCGGATCCCGAGCCGCGTGGTAATCCGGGGAACTGGGCCAATGCGAATGACTATCCTTCGCGGGCACTGCGTGAAGAACGTGAAGGGACTACGCGTTTCCGGCTGACCGTCGGTGCGAATGGTCGGGTAGCCAATTGTCAGATCACAGGTTCCAGCGGCCACGCTGATCTTGACGAAGCTGCCTGTAAAAACCTGACACGGCGTGCGCGTTTCAGACCTTCTCTGGACGCGAACGGCGATCCTACGACTGGTTATTACTCCAACGCCGTCCGTTGGCAGATACCGAAATAATGTAATTGGGGAGGGCATCGAGAGCTGCCCTTCCTGCAACAGTTTTTTGCAATTAGTTTATCCTGAGGGGAATGTTAAAATGTTGATTGAAATTCTGGCCGCTGCACCGGTAGCACCACAAAACGCTTTCGGTTTTTGGGAAGCAATGGAACAGGGCGGTGTTATCGCTTGGTCTGTTCTGGCAATTCTGACGATCATGTCTGTTTCTTCTTTCTACATCCTGTTTTCGAAATTGTTCGAACAGAATAAGGTCATGAAGCAGGGCGCCGCGATGCGTTCGACTTTCTGGCGCGCCGGCAGCCTCAAGGAAGGCGCTGCCAAGCTCGACAAGAATTCCGCCTACCGTCAGATCGTCGACGACGCGATCAAGGCCGATGCCGACCACGCCAAGCTGACCGACCCGGTTGAAGCGCATGACTGGCTGCACGGATCGATCGAACGGTCGCAGGATCTGATCAAGTCCAAGCTCGCCACCGGCCTGCCATGGTTGGCAACCGTTGGTGCAACATCGCCGTTCATCGGTCTGTTCGGTACGGTTATCGGCATCTATCGCGCCCTGATCAAAATCGGCATCGCCGGCCAGGCTTCGATCGACGCCGTTGCTGGCCCGGTTGGTGAAGCTCTGATCATGACCGCACTGGGTCTTGGTGTGGCTGTTCCTGCCGTTCTGGCGTACAACTGGCTGCAGGGACGCAACAAGCGTATCTCCGAACAGCTGGCTGCATTCTCCAACGACGTTCTCGGCTATATGGCTTCGGACGGCGGCGTTAAGCCAGTTGCCAAAGCTGCTCCAGCTGCCAAGACTGCTGCGAAACCAGCTGCACCTGCTGCAAAGAAATAAGCCGGAGGCGGGTTGCTCGCCATATTGGCGCAGCAGCCCGGCCGACGCACGACAAGGAGGCTTTCGCTTCCTTCAGATGTTTAGTTTTGAGAGGATAAAATCCTATGGCGATGAATGTTGGGGGCGGTAGCGGCGAGGAAACTCCTCTATCCGATATTAATACTACCCCGCTCGTGGACGTTATGCTGGTGCTGCTGATCATTTTTCTGATCGCTGTTCCCGTGGTTATCCAGACCGTAGAACTCGAACTTCCGGTACTTCCTTTCGAAGTCACCACGACGAAGAAAGAGAATGTGCTGCTGTCGATCACCACGACGGATGCCGCTGGACGCGATCCGGGCGAAGAAGGATATTCAGGCGCCACGCCGGGTGGAAACTGCCGCGTATATTGGGGCACCAGTCCGGTTGATTCCAACGAGCTGGTCCGCAAGGCGGTGAAGCAGCTGGAAGACCAGATTGAATCCTTTGGCGGCGTCGAGAATATGACACCGGAAGATATGCCGGAAGTTCACATCCGCGGCGACATCAACACGCCCTACAAGTGCATCGGCGGCGCTATCTATTCCATGCAGCGCGCCGGCTTCGCGAAAGTAGGCTTTATTTCCACACCGATCGCTGTCGAATAAGTTCGGCCGGCAGCCAGTAATATTTAAGGTTAAGGAGACTCCCGAATGGCAATGAGTGGCGGAAAAGATGATGGCGAGCCAATGATGGAGATGAACACGACGCCGCTCATCGACGTCTTGTTGGTTCTTCTCATCATGTTCATCATTACAATCCCGGTGCAAACGCACGCGGTCAAAATCGATCTGCCGGTTGCAGATGATAGCCCGCAGGACCAACCGATCATTGATCCGGTCAAAAATCGCCTGGGGATTACGGCGACAAACCAGATCATCTGGAATGACAGTCCGGTTTCACTGAACCAGGTGCGGCAATATCTCGCCCAGACCAAATCGATGGTTCCGGAGCCGGAATTGCAGTTCCAGCCCGATCCGCTGAGCGCCTATCTGTTCACTGACAGCACGCTGGCAGTGATCAAGGAAAGCGGCGTCTCCAAATTCGGTTTTGTCGGCAACGAGCAATATGGCAGCTTCAACAAAGCGAGCCGTCCGCCGAACTAGGTTCGACGCAATGCATTTACAGGGGTCGCGGTAGCAATATCGCGGCCCTTTTTATGGTGCGGACCCGACACCAGCCAGGCTTTCGTTCTGCCAGAAAAGGGGGCGAGAAAATTGCAACTCGCCAGGCATTTGCGCGCAGGATATACCCCATGCAGCCGTAGCGGGGAGGACCAGCGATGACAAAGACCATATCAGCGAAAATAGACTTGGTCCTGCTCTGGATAATCGGCGTGATTCTGGCTTATTCTGCCATCATCTTCGCATCCGCCTATTTGTCCGGAGCGGATATGGGCGCATGGGTCTGGGATCGGCATCAGAATCTCTTTTCCTGGTATTCGCGACCCTTGTTCATCATCCCGGCTGCCTATTATGCCTATCGCCGGAAAGTCTGGCATGTGCTCGGTTTCATGCTGCTGCTCGCGACCAGCCTGTTCTGGTTTGCCGCTCCCGAGGCGACTGATCCGGCGATCCGGGAATATCTGCAATGGGAGGCAGACCTCTTTTTCTCGAACGAAAGCAAGTTGCCGCTCCTCGGGTTGATCGTCGCGGTCCTGATATTTCTGTTCTTGCTGTTTTACGCCTTCTGGCAGCGCAATCCCTGGCTTGGTCTGCTGGTGATCAACGCCGGAACCGTTCTGAAAATCATCGTCAGCCTGGCATTCGGGGAAGGGACGGGCGCAGCCGCCGTCCTCCCGTCGCTTTCCAGCCTGCTGGTGATTAATCTGTTCGCCTATCTTCTCTGGCGCCGTCTCCGAAAATCGCGGCGAGCGGATTAAGCACGGCGGGGCCCTTCAGCACTGCCGCCATAGCGGCGAAACGGATCAGGACGTGATAGCGGACCGGCTCGATTCCGCGCTGCTGAATTGCAGGTCGGCAAGCCGGGCATAGAGGCCATTTTCGCGATCAGGCTGTCGTGGTCGCCCTGCTCGACGATCTTGCCCTCGTCCATCACGATGATGCGATCCGCCGACCGGACAGTTGCGAGACGATGGGCGATGACGATCGTGGTGCGGTCCTGCATCAAATGGTCGAGCGCATCCTGCACCAGCTTTTCGCTTTCGGCATCAAGGGCGGATGTGGCCTCATCGAGCAACAATATCGGCGTGTTGCGGAGCAGGGCGCGGGCAATGGAGATGCGCTGGCGCTGGCCGCCGGACAGCCGCGTGCCCGCTTCGCCCATGAAACTGTCCAGACCCTCGGGCAGGGCGCGCAGAAATTTCTCGGCATTGGCGACCCGTGCCGCCTCCCAGATTTCCTCGTCGGTCGCTTCCCATTTGCCGTAGCGCAAATTGTCGCGGGCCGAGGCGGCAAACAGAACCGTTTCCTGCGGCACCAGCGCCATCCGCTGCCTGATCTCCGCCGGATCGGCCGAGGGCAGGGCAACGCCGTCGATGCGAACGGACCCACTCTGCGGATCGTAAAAACGCTGGGCCAGCTGGAATAGGGTGGACTTGCCGGCACCGGACGGTCCGACCACGGCGACGGTCTCGCCGGGCGTCACGGTCAGGGAGAAATTGCTGAGCGCCAGCGTGTCCGGCCGCGTCGGATAGGCAAAGGTGACATTGTCGAACGCAATCTGGCCGCGCGATGGCACGGGCAGGGCAATTGGATGTTCCGGCGCGGCAATGCCCGGTTTCTCGGACAGCAGTTCGGCGAGCCGGCCCGCCGCACCGGCGCCGCGCAGCAGATCGCCATAGACCTCGGTCAGTGCGCCAAAGGCACCCGCAACAAGGCCGCCGGTAATCACGAAGGCAGCAATGGTGCCGCCGGAAATACTTCCTTCCGCCACACCGATGGCGCCGCGCCACATCAACATGGTGATGCCGGTGAAGATCAGGCCAATCACGATCGCGGTCATTGCCGCGCGCAGGCGGATCCGGCTCTTGGCCGTATCGAATGTGGACTCCACCGCGCCGCTGAACCGTTGGTGCTCGCGCTTTTCCTGCCCGAAGGCCTGGACGATTTTCATGGCGCCGAGAACTTCCGAAATCATCGCGCCGACATCCGCTACCCGGTCCTGGCTGGAGCGCGAGACATTGGTTAGCTTGCGGCCAATGAACACGATCGGCAATATGATTACCGGGATGGCGATCAGCAGACCGGCGGTGAGAGCAGGGGCGAGCGTGAAGAGATAGACGATCCCGCCGATGCCGATGACGATATTGCGAAGCGCGACCGACACGGTGGTCCCCACCACCTGTTCGATAATCGCTGTATCGGAGGTCATTCGCGAGGCAATTTCCGATGGCCGGTTCTCTTCAAAAAAGCCCGGTGCCAGGCGCAGCAGATTGGCCTGTACCGCAAGCCGCAGATCGGCGACGACCCGTTCGCCGAGCCAGCTGACAAAATAGAAACGAAAGGCCGTGGCTACGGCCAGAACAGCAACTATGCCCAACAGGCCCTGAAAATAGGGGGCGATGTCTCCGTTGCCGGCCATGAAGCCCTTGTCGATGATGGTCTTGAAGCCGGCGGGGATGGCCAGCGTGGCCATAGCCGACACGAAAAGGGCCAGCAGCGCAAAGGCAATCTGCTTGGGATAAGCAATGGCGCGATCGAACACCATCCGCAGATTTCCGATTTTCTTGAGCGGTGCGGGAGGGGTGTCTTTTTCGACGGAATTGGTTTTATCGTTCATGAGAAAGCGCCTAGCAGTCCGTCCTATTTCTAACAATCAAAGCTTTGCTCCGCTGTTACCCGGAACCGCCCGTACAGGGAAGATGGCGATGATAGTCGACAATACCAAGAGCGGGGCCGGCAATAAGCCCGATTGGCAGTCCCGCTATTGGGGCGGCTTAACGCTGGTCAAATGTCAGGAAATTGTTAGAACAAAAGGGCTTCGGGCGGAAAGCGGCCCGGACGATTCGTGAAATTTTCGATCAAGGATGATGCGCGCATGAATCAGATTGCTTCAAAAGGCCAATTACGGATGTCTTTGCTGCGCTGGATATTGTTTGTCGTGCCGATCACCGTGCTCCTGGGTTTTACCTTCAGCCAGTTTGCCAATTCGGGTGAGGAAAATCGCTGGTTCCAGGCCCTGACCAAACCGGATGCACAACCGCCCGGACCGGTATTCGGTGCCGCCTGGGCCCTGCTCTACGCGATGATGGGAACCGCCTTTGCGATGGTGCTTCATGCCCGCGGCGCGCCCTGCGCGGACCGGCCATCATCCTGTATCTTCTGCAATATGCGCTCAACCTGTTCTGGCCGGTGCTGTTTTTCGGCATGCATCAGGTCGGTGCCGCCTTCTGGCTGCTGGTCATCATCTTCCTGCTGGCCTTGGGCACAACGCTTGTCTTTGGCCGCGTCCGCAAGGCTGCGGCCTGGCTGATGGTGCCCTATCTGGCATGGCTTTGTTTCGCCGCCGTGCTCAACAAGCAGATCGAATGGTTGAATCCCGGTGCGGAAACCCTTGTGGTTCCGGCCGCGAGAACCCAGATATAGAGAATATTTTTATCGGGCCGGAACCGGCCCTGACGGAGTGTAATGACATGCAGAGCCAGAACCGCTTTTTCGATGATATTTCCAAGGTCCTGAACGGGCTTGCCGGAACCGTGGCGGGCGTCGGCCGCGAAGCCGAATCCAGCGCCAGAGAACGGGCCAAGGAATGGTTTGGCGGGATGGACTTTGTCTCGCGCGACGAATTCGAAGCGGTCAAGGAAATGGCGGCCAAGGCCCGCGCCGAGGCCGATGCGTTGAAGAAACGTCTCGATGCGCTGGAAAAGGGCGCCGGGGCACCGGCCCGGAAACCGGCGGCGAAACGCGCGGCCACCCGCAAGCCGGCGGCCAGCAAGCCTGCCGCCGCCAAAGCGCCTGCCCGCAAGCCAGCGGCTCCCAAAACAGGCGACTGAAGCCCGGTTGATCCGCATCGCATCGCGGTTCATTATCCACAGCGTTCCCACAAACAATGTGACGACGCGCGTCTGCTTGCCTTGCCCTGATCCGGCGAGTGGGCCACTAGGCTTGTATCTGCAAAGGATCTGGAACCGCGATGCTTGACGACCAATGGGAAGAGCTTGATCAGGATGAAGCACCGCCCGTCGACATGCTGTCGGCCTTTTTCGAGGCGCGCGGCTGGGCGGTGGACCATGTCGGCGACGACGAACTGTCGGTCGAGATAAAGGGCAACTGGACCAGCTACCAGATGCGCGCGATCTGGCGGAACGAGGATCATGTCCTGCAAATTCTGCTGCTACCGGAAATCCGGGTGCCGGAAGAGAAGACCACCGTCATTTACGAGACGCTCGGCCTGATCAACGAGCAGCTCTGGCTCGGCCACTTCGACCTTTGGTCGAACAATAATATATTGCTTTTCCGCCACGCGACCCTGCTCGGGGGCAGCGGTCTGCTCGGGCTCGACCAGGCACAGACAATTGTCGATCTGGCGATCGAGGAATGGGAACGTTTCTATCCGGTCTTCCAGTTTGTCCTGTGGAGTGACAAGAGCCCGCAGGATGCGATCAAGCACGCAATGGTCGATACGGTCGGCGAAGCCTGAACCGCCAGGCCGGTTTCAGCCATTGTCTCCGCGCAGGTCGAACACCATCTTGCGGTCCGTTTCGGGAATCAGACCCTCCAGAACATGCCAGAAACCGGTCACCGATTCCTGTCCGGCAGACACATAGGCGGACGAGAGCTTCTCGCGCAATTGCCGGAACAATTCGGCCTCCAGTGCGGCGCCCTTGTCGGTCAGGCGCAGCAATTTCTGGCGCCGGTCGATGATGCCCGGAGAGGTCAATATGAAGCCCCGGTCCTGCAATTCCTTCAGCACCCGGCCCAGCGACTGTTTTGTGATTGCGAGCAGTTTCAGCAGCTCGCCGACGGTCAGATCGGGTTGCCGGGCAATGAAGTAGAGTGCCCGGTGATGCGCCCGGCCCAGTCCCTGTTTCCCAAGCTCCTGGTCGATCGCGTTGGTCAGTCGGGTATAGCCGAAATAAAGCAGCTCGACACCGCGCCGAACCTCGTCCTCGCGCAGGAAAAGCGGCGAGGCTCCGGGAGATATGGCGGGGCGAGATACGTCAGTCATGTTGACGTATCTTGACAGGCTGATTAGGGGATTGCAAGGCAATTGAAACATGCTTCCAATTCTTCCAATGGTCGGCATGAACAACAGCGAAAGCGGCAGTATATGGCAGATACATCCAGCCTCGAATTTCATCTCGAGCCCAGCGCGAGCCCCCTGCACGCCAGCGAGCGGGCGAAGCTTCTGGAGAACCCGGGTTTCGGTACCCTGTTCACCGATCATATGGCGATGATCCGCTATACCGAAGCCGAAGGCTGGCATGATGCGCGGATTACCAAGCGCGAGCCGATTCTGATGGATCCCGCCTCTTCGGTGCTGCATTATGCCCAGGAAATTTTCGAAGGCATGAAGGCCTATCGCCTTGCCGATGGCGCGACGGCGCTGTTCCGCCCCGAAGAAAATGCCAGGCGCTTCCAGGCGTCGGCCCGGCGGATGGCGATGCCCGAACTGCCGGAAAAACTGTTTCTCGATTCGGTCGAGGCACTGGTCGATATCGACCGCGAATGGTTCCCCTCGGTCGAGGGCGGCTCGATGTATCTGCGCCCGTTCATGTTCGCCAGCGAAGTGTTTCTCGGCGTGCGCCCTGCGAAGGAATATCTCTATCTGGTGATCGCGTCGCCGGCCGGCGGCTATTTCAAGAGCGGCGCGTCGGCAATCAGCATCTGGGTGTCCGAACAATATAGCCGCGCCGCGCCCGGCGGCACAGGCGCGGCCAAATGCGGCGGCAATTATGCCGCCAGCCTGGTCGCCCAGGCCGAAGCCATCGAGAAACAGTGCGACCAGGTCGTGTTCCTCGATGCCGCCGAGCATAAATGGGTCGAGGAACTCGGCGGCATGAATCTTTTCTTCGTGATGGACGACGGCCGGCTGGTTACCCCGCCGCTTGGCGGAACCATCCTGCCCGGCATTACCCGGGATTCGATCATCACCCTGGCCCGCGAAGAAGGGCTGAGCGTGGTCGAAGAGCCTTATGCGATGGACCAGTGGGAAGCCGATGCGGCCAGCGGCAAGCTTGTTGAAACCTTCGCTTGCGGTACCGCGGCGGTCGTGACAGCGGTCGGCACCGTCAAGTCCACCGAGGGGGAATTCACCATCGGCAGCGGCGGTCCGGGTCAGTTGACCGAAAAATTGCGCCGGCGGCTTGTCGACATCCAGCGCGGCGTTGCCCCCGATCCGCATGGCTGGGTCAAAAGATTGTTCGAGGCTTAGGCATAACTGCCTCTTGCCCCGTGGGGGCAAACTGGATAATAGGCCCGTTCACCAGCGCGGCCCGATAACAAGGGCCGGCAATATTGGGGTGTCGCCAAGTGGTAAGGCAGCGGCTTTTGATGCCGCCATGCGCAGGTTCGAATCCTGCCACCCCAACCAACTTTTCTTCACCGAGCGTTCGCAGGCACGTGTTTCCGTAGCCTTGCTGGCCGACTTCCCGCGCAATCTGCCGAAATGGAATCTCTTCAGGGCTTAATTTCCCGCTCCTGTTCCGTAAATTAAATGTCCGGGCATGATGCGCCGCGGTATCGGGAGCTGTCTTTGGATTTTCGCAGAATATTTTCCGACAAGGAATATGCACCGCGGCGTGATCTGGCGATCATCCTGTTGCTCTATCTGGTGATTCTGGCTGCTTCTCTGGCTTTTGATTCATTTGACCATGTCATCGATTTCGTCGAGCAGCATGAGGACTGGGAAATTGACGAAGCCCTGACCGGTTTGCTGTTGCTGCCGATTGCGCTGGGAATATTCGCCGCGCGCCGTCTTTCGGAAGCCAAAAAGGAACTCAAGCTCAGGCTTCTGGCAGAAAAGCAGGCGCACGAGATGGCGTTGCACGATCCGCTGACCGGACTGCCCAACCGCCGCAAAGCCAATATGGTGATAGAAGCCGCGCTCAAACAGGCTGACAGCGCCCCTGTCACCTTGCTCGCGATTGATCTCAACCGGTTCAAGCCGGTCAACGATCTCTATGGCCACCAGGCCGGTGACCAATTGTTGCTGGCCGTCGGCGAGCGATTGAAGGCCGCTGTGGCAGACGACGGCTTGATCAGCCGGATAGGCGGCGATGAATTTTGCGCGATGCTCAGCGGCATTCCCGCTGGCGACCAGTTGATCCGCAAGGTCGAAACCCTGTCGGAGGTTTTCGAAACGCCTTTTCTGCTGGGCGATCTGTCGGTTGTGGTGAGCGCGAGCATAGGTGTGGTTACAACCGATGTCCCCGATACTCCGCTCGACAGTCTTTTCTCGCAGGCGGATGCAGCCATGTACCGCTGCAAGGGCACCGGCCGCAATGAAATTGCCTTTTTCGAAGCCGGTATGGAGCAAGCGGCGATCCAGCGGGCGAAGATCGAAACCGATTTGCGCACAGCCATTGTCGAAGGTGAAATCCGGCCTTTCTTCCAGCCATTGGTCAATCTCTATGACGGCGAAATTCTCGGCTTCGAGGCATTGGCCCGCTGGCATATGGCGGATGGCACGATGCGCATGCCGGACGATTTCATCACCATCGCAGAGGAAACCGGACTGATATCGGATCTGTTCTTCGTGATATTGAAAGCGGCCGCGATTGAAGCGAAAAACTGGCCGGTCGGATTGCATTTTGCGGTCAATCTTTCTCCCGTCCAGTTTGGCGACGAGTGGCTTGTCGAACGCATATTGCAGACTCTGGTCGACGTCGGCGTGGCGCCGGGTCGCCTTGAAATAGAAATTACCGAAAGCGCATTGGTCAGTGATCTAGACGTCGCGCGCAATGTTATCGTGTCGCTCAAAAACCAGGGTATCAACATATCACTGGATGATTTCGGCACCGGCTATTCCTCGCTGCGTCACCTGTCGGAACTGCCTTTCGACAAGTTGAAAATCGATCGGTCCTTTGTCCATGGCATCGAAACAAATTCCGCTTCGCAATCGATTGTCCGCGCCGTGACCGCGCTGGCGCATAATCTTGGGCTGCAGGTGACCGCCGAAGGCATTGAAACCTACGACAATGCGAAGAGCGTGATGGATTCCGGCTGTGATATCGGCCAAGGCTTTCTGTACGGTCGGCCCAGCCGGGGTGGGCAACTGGCGCTGCCCGACGGTAGCCGTTTGGAAACCGGCGGCGAGCCGCAGGATGATTCGGTCAAGCCGCACGGCGAAAAAGCGGCTTGAAAATATGACCCGGAGATCGAACCTTTCCGCCGCGATGGCGTCGGTGCTTCTGCTCTGCGCCAGCCCGGCCCTGGCTGGTGAAGGCCGGGTCGATCAGGCCGAAGGGCTGGAGATTGAAGCAGACGCGTTGGAGATCGAGTTCCAGACAATATTTGTTCCCGCTGGCAATGGCGCGAAGGGCGAATGGAAATTCGCTCCGACAATAGAATATGGGTTGAGCGATGCGCTCTCGGTCGGGCTGGAATTCGAGTTCGAGAAAGAATCCGGCGAACCGGCTCTTTTGACCGAAATTGGCGTACAGGCGAAACTGGCGCTGATCAGTCCCGAAGATGCTCCGGTCGGCCTTGGTTTTCAGTCTTCGCTGATTTTCGATCGATCGGCCGATGTTGGATTTGAAACCTATATCATCGCCGAACATGACGGCGAGAAGATCGACGTCATCGGCAATCTGGTTATTTCCGCGGAACCGGGCGACTGGTCCGAACTGTCCGCCAGCTATGTCGGCCGGCTGGATCATGCGATAGATGACAGATATGCACTGGGCCTGGAAAGCGGCGGCGAACTATCCGGCGAGACAAAGGGCAGGCATTGGCTGGGGCCCGTGTTCAGCATGTCCCCGAAAGAAGGCGGCCTGGTCCCGGCTGTAGAATTTTCGATATTCGCTCCCCTGACCGGCAAGACGCCCGATGTACAGATGAGACTGGAGCTCGATTGGGAATTCTAGCCGCCAGATATACTGTCCGCGGGTGCTGCACGGTCGATCCTGTCTGTCTTGTAAACGGGGACATGCATTTGTTGGCTTTGCCCGTCGATTGTATCGGGAGCAGGCCGGAGGCGCTGGCCGTGATTGGTTGTAATCGGGGCAATCCGGTGTCTGACATTCGAAGCCGATAATGAAAATCGTGGAACTTGTAAATTTGAAGCCGGAACATGTCCGTTCGGTTTCCGGAGCGGACTGAATGCGATTTATGGTGAATGTCGCCAAAAATCCCCGCTTTGTCGCGTTGCGGGGGTGCGGATCAGGCGCTGATCAAGAAGCGAATATGTAAACGGTTGTAAATAGGCATCCAAACTTCTGGTAAATCTTCTGTAAATGATAGTAAAACCCAAATCATAAAGCGATGATTAAAAGCAATGTTACCGTATCAAGGCTAGTTGGCCGCTGGGAGAATTAAAATGCGAATTGCGATAGCGGACGATGATTCGGAAATTATCGAGTTTCTGGGAAAAATCGTGGAAGCACAGGGATATGTCTATGTCGGCTATCCCGATGGCACGGCGCTGTCCAACGCTCTGTTGCGCGATACGTTCGACCTCGTAATCCTCGACTGGAACATGCCGGGCAAAAATGGCCTGGAAATATTGCAGTGGATGGAAGGCGCGGTTGAGGATCGCCCGCCGGTAATCATGATGACCAGCCGTTCGGCAAAGCAGGATATCAGCGATGCGCTGAATGCCGGTGCCGATGACTATATCACCAAGCCGGAGGACAAGAATGTCATCGCCGCCCGGATCAACGCCCTGTTGCGGCGGAACAGCGGCGCGTCGGCCATGGAGACCACGGCTGAATATGGCGATTATCTGCTCAATCGTATCGAGCAGACGGTCAGGCATGACGACGAGGAGATCGCGCTCACGGCGAAAGAGTTCGAACTTACTGATCTGATGTTCCGCAACCGTGACCGGACATTGTCGCGCCGCTATATCATGGAGACCGTCTGGCGTACCAACGCGCATCTTGCGACCCGGACGCTCGACATGCATGTATCGCGGATTCGGTCCAAGCTTTCGCTGAAACCGGAAAACGGGTTTCGGATTTTCACGGTTTTCGGCTATGGCTACAGATTGGAGACGTTCAGTAACGGAGGGTAATAGTGTTTGAAGAATTCCGGAATTGGATTCCTTCATCGGGCCTTCGCCTTTTGGTTGCGCTGTGCATCTGCGCCCTGGCCTTCGCACCCGGCGAAACCGCTGCCCAGAAGAAATCCGATGCGGAGCAAATCACCTATGTTTTCAAACGCGGTGATACCCTGTCCAGCCTGGCGAACAAATATTTGCGCAAATGGTCCGACTATGTCGCCGTCCAGCGACTCAACCGGATCGCCGATCCGCATAATATGCCGGTCGGAACATCGCTGCGTATTCCGGTCTCCCTGCTGAAATATCGCCCCAGCGAAGCACGGTTGAGCGCGTTTCGCGGGAATGTCTCGATCGCTTCGGGGGGACAAAACCGCGCGCCGGTCGCCGGCATGAACATTGGCGAGGGCAGCGATATCAGGACCGCTGCGCGCAGTTTCATGACACTGCAACTGGAAGACGGGTCGCAGGTGTCCCTGCCGTCCAACAGCCAGGTCCGGATCACCCGTCTGCGTCATATCCTGCTGACCGACAGCATCGACTATGAACTCGCGGTCGACAAGGGGCGGATCAGATCGAAAGTGGCACCGCTGGACAAAAAGGCGGACCGCTATCGTGTCCGCACCCCGGTGGCGGTCTCTGCCGTCCGCGGCACCGACTATCGGACCCGGGTCGATGACGTTTCCGGCACGGCCTTTTCCGAAACGGTTGAAGGCGAAGTGGTTGTGGCTGCGGGCGAAAGCCTGAACGGCGCGACGCTGGTGGCGATACCGGCCGGTACCGGCGCGGCCGCGACCGCGAGCGGAGCGCTGGCGAAGGCCGAACTGCTGCCACCGCCGGAACTGCTGGACCCGGCAAAAGTGCAGTCGGAGGCGGAACTGCTGTTCGCCGTCGAACCCGGCCCATCGGCCGTCGGCTATCGGATCATCGTCGCCTCCGATGCCGGATTTGTGGATATTGTCGCCGAAGCACAGGTGTCGGGCACGCAGCTGGCGCTGCCGACGCTTCCGAACGGACGCTATTTTGCCAAGCTGACGGCCCTTGCTGCGGACGGCTTCGAGGGCATGCCCGCGACCTACAGCTTCAAGCGCCAGCTCAGCACGCTGGGCGGCAGCGCCGATGCCGGCGATTTCGGCTATCGCTTCAAATGGTTTGGCGAGGGCGAGGGAGAAAGATTCTACCGGCTCCAGATCTTGAAAGACAGTAAGACATCCGTCCCGATCATTGATGAAGCGGGGCTGTCGACCGATACCGTCACCCTGTCGGATCTGGCGGACGGCGAATATTACTGGCGCGTCGGTGTGATCCAGTTTTCCAGTGATCCCGAAGATCCGGAAGCGATCGAGAAATGGACCGAATTCGAAAAACTGACCGTGGCCAACTAGCGGTCCGGGCCCGGCTTTTGACCGTTTCCCCGACATGGCGCTTGCGCCGATGAGATTGCGCCAGCGCCTGGTTGTGGAATGGCTGGCCGTGGCCCTGCTGGCGTCCTGCATGGTATTGGCTCTGGGCTATTGGGACAGCCTGTCGCGCTTCGACAATCTGGTCTATGACCAGCTGTCCGGCATTGATCGCCCGGACCCTTCGCCCGACGTCCTGATCGTCGAGATCGATGAAGACAGTCTCGCCGCCTTTGGCCAGTGGCCGTGGCCGCGGCAAAGGCATGCGCAGCTGTTCGAGCAGCTGGCGACTGGCAACCCGAAGGCCATTGGTTTCGATATTCTGCTCAGCGAACCCGGCGAATCCGGAGCGGATCAGGAACTGGCGCAGGCGATGGCGGGACTCACCAACCTGTTCCTGCCGCTGCATTTCGTGTTCCCCGGCAGCAATGGTGCGGCCTATGATGTAAGACAGCCGATTGCGCCTTTCACCGAGGCTGCGACCGGACTGGGGCATGTGAATCTCGTGTTCGACACTGACGGGGTCGTTCGCCGGGCCAATCTGTGCTTCGGCGACAAGCCGTCGGGGACCGACTGGCCCCATTTGATGGAGAAAATCTATCAGGCGGTCGAGGGCAATGCCTCTCCGGCCTTTGCGCGGCTGGTCAGTTGCGACCAAAGACTGCTGATGCCCTTTGCAGAGCGGGGTGCCTATCAGTCGATATCCTACGCCGCGCTGGCAAACGGGCAGGTCCCGTCCGCCTTCGTGCAGGACAAGATCATATTGATCGGTGCAACGGCGAACGGCATGGGCGACCAATATCCCGTCCCGCTGGGTGATGGCGGTACTCTGGCCGGGGTTGAAATCATGGCCAATCTGTACAGCACGCTTGTGCGCGATGATTTCATCCGGCCGATTTCCTTTATCCAGCAACTGCTGCTTTCGCTGTTGCCGGTCTGGATATTGCTGCTCGGTTTCTGGCGATGGCGTCCGCGGACCACGATCATTGTCTCCTTTTCCCTGATATTGACGATATTGCTGGCCAGTGCCCTGCTCATGCATTTCTCCCTCTGGTTCGCGCCGGGGACCGCCCTGCTGGGCGTTTTGATCGTATATCCCGTCTGGGGCTGGCGTCGTTTGCAGGCGACAAGCGATTTCATGGATGGCGAACTGAAGCATTTCGGCCGCTCGAAGGTCGACATACCGATCATGCGAACGGAACTCGGGCCTGTCGATGTGATCACCGGTCAGGCGGAACAGCTGACCCATGCGATTTCCCATGTCCGTGATTTGCGGCGCTTCATTAGCGATGCGCTCAGGAATCTGCCCGATCCGATGTTCATCACCGATCTTCGGGGCAAGGTAACCTTCGTCAATCGGCTGGCACAGACCGGGATGGAAGACGGGGCTCAGGATCTGGCTCTGGACGACATGCTCGACCGCTTTGTCTCGGCTGACGACTTGCAGGAGGTGAAGGATTATCTCGACCAGAAGAGCAGACCGACAAAGCAGGATTATGTCGAATTTACCTCAAGCGATGGCCGGATTTTCGCCATGCGGCGCGCGCCGGTCGCGTCGGACGAGGGGTTGTTGAGAGGATATATCCATTATCTGGCCGATATCACCGAAGTGGCCAATGCCGCTCAGCAGCGGGAAGAGGTGCTGCAACTGCTCTCCCATGACATGCGGGCACCACAGGCAGCGATTCTGGCGCTTCTGGACGGCAGGGAGGGCGATGAGACGACCGGCCGGATCGAGGGGCATGCGCGTCGTACCCTGGCGCTGGCGGACAATTTCGTCGGGTTGGCACGAATCGACGCGAGCGAGTTTTCCGGCGAGGATATATTGCTCGCGGAACTGGTCGAGGAGGCCAACGACAGTCTCTGGCCCCTCGGACATGCGCGGGGCATCCGCTGCGAAGTCGATGACCAGTCGGATGGCGCCTTTGTCCATGTCGAGCCTTCAAGCCTCTACCGCTCCTTCGTCAACCTGATCGACAATGCGATCAAATATAGCCCGGATGACGGCCTTGTAACGATAGCGATCCGGGTCACCGAACTGGACGGGGAGCCATTTGTCTCGGTTGCCATATCAGACCAGGGCGAGGGCATATCCGAAGGGATACTCGGCCAGCTCTTCGAACGGTTCGCGAGCGATGACAGAATGGCGACTTCCTCCATAAAGGGCGCCGGCCTGGGCTTGAATTTTGTTGCCAAGGTGATCGCCAGACACGGCGGTCATATCAGGGGAGAGAACCGCCGTGATGGTGGTGCCTGCTTCACCGTGCTGTTGCCGCTGGCCCCCGATCTCGAGGATCAGGACGAGTGAATCACTCGACGCCCTGACGCGTGCGGACCGTGCTGCGCGGGTTACCGGTCACTTCCCTGTCGAGACCCGAGAGGGCGGACTCGATCAGGAACGGCAGAGACTGGGCTATCGTGCCCTTGCAATGATATTCTGCAGCGCTGCCGGAATAGAGTTTTTCCCGCGAACTTGGTCAAAAAGGCTGACCGTCAGCCGATGTTCGCGGTCCTTGCAGGACTGAAAAGTCTTCTGCTTTTTCGCTGCAGAAATTGACTGCTCGGCATTCTCGGCACCGGCATCGACCGCGATATCGGCAGGCCGGTTGGAAAGCGCGACATGGAGCAGGATTGATGCGTCCGGAGAGGATTCATAGCCTCTTTCACTGAGCGATTTGGCGACCATATCCTGGGCCAGCGCCAGATCGCGATTGGCGACAGCATCGTCGGGAGAGGTGGTGAATTTTTCTGGGCAGGTGCAGCTATCACCTGATGCGTCTGGACACGGGTTTCTATCGGACCGGCACAGCCGGAAACCGCCACTGCGCTCGCCAATATCCATGAGAGTGATCGGATCATCACATTCTCCGCTGATTTCATTCAATGTGAATGGATAGTCCGCCAAGCCGGAAAAGTCACGCACATTGGCTCGCGCTTTTCGGGTCTATCGGGTGAGCGCGTAGTAGATCACATAGAACCAGGAGAAAAATCCGTGGATGATCGCCCAGAGGATCGACTTGTGCGTGGTGAAGCTGATGGCGATCGCCAGCGCGCTGCCGAAGCCGACACCCTTACTGACGATCTCCTTGCGGACGTAGGTGGCTCCTCTACGCATCGGCGATTCTCCTGGCGCATAATCTTCTGGACGCATCCGTTCGGGCTTGATCTTGTCCACCATGATCAGGCGGCTTCCCGTGCCCGGTCGGACAGTTCCTGATTGAGCATTTCAGCAAGCAGGAAGGCGAGCTCCAGCGATTGCGCGGCGTTTAGACGCGGATCGCAATGCGTATGATAGCGATCGCCGAGCGATGCATCAGTGATGGCCACGCCGCCGCCGGTGCATTCGGTCACATTCTGGCCGGTCATTTCGCAATGGATGCCGCCGGCAAATGTACCCTCGGCCCGGTGCACGGCAAAAAGCCGCGCACTTCGCTGAGGATGCGATCGAACGGCCGCGTTTTGTAGCCGCTTTCCGCCTTGATGACATTGCCGTGCATCGGATCGCAGGACCAGATGACCGGATGGCCCGACTTTTTGACGGCCCGCACCAGAGGAGGCAGACCGCTTTCGATCTTGTCGTGACCAAAGCGCGTGATCAGCGTGATCCGGCCGGGTTCGCGCGCCGGATTGAGTGTGTCGAGCATTTTCAGCAGCGCGTCCGGTGTCAGCGACGGACCGCATTTCAGCCCGATCGGGTTGCCGATACCACGCAGGAACTCGACATGGGCAGAACCCTCGAAACGCGTCCGGTCGCCGATCCACAGGAAATGCGCGCTGGTATCATACCAGTCGCCGGTCAGACTGTCCTGACGGGTCAGGCACTGCTCATAGGACAGCAACAGCGCTTCGTGACTGGTGTAGAAAGAGGTCGCCTTCAGCTGCGGCACGGTGTCCGGATTGATGCCGCAGGCTTCCATGAAGGACAGGGCTTCGCCGATCCGGTCCGCCATTTCCTCGAATTTCTTCGCCCACGGGCTGCGCGCCATGAAATCATGGGTCCAGCCGTGGACCTGCTTGAGATTGGCATAGCCGCCGGTCGAGAAAGCCCGGAGCAGGTTGAGCGTCGCCGCGGCCTGGTTATAGGCCCGGATCATCCGCTCGGGATCCGGATCGCGGCGGTTGGCGTCAAATTCGATGCCGTTAATGATATCGCCGCGATAGCTGGGCAGCTCGACGCCATCCTGCACTTCGACATTGGAAGAACGCGGCTTGGCAAACTGGCCCGCCATCCGGCCGACCTTCACGATGGGCAGCTTTGACGCATAGGTCAGCACTACCGCCATCTGGAGGATGACGCGGAATGTGTCGCGGATATTGTTCGGATGAAATTCCGCAAAGCTCTCGGCGCAGTCCCCGCCCTGAAGCAGAAATGCCTTGCCGGCAGCCACTTCGGCCAGATCCTGTTTCAGACTGCGGGCTTCACCGGCAAAGACCAGCGGCGGATAGCTGCCGAGCAGCTCTTCCGTTTCCGCGAGTTTTGTGGCGTCCGGATATTCGGGCATGTGCAACCCTTCAAAATCCCGCCAGCTATTTGCCGTCCAATTTGTCGCCATTAGAGCGCTCCGCTTCATTTCCAATAAAATCGAGAGCCTTTAGGCGGGAGTCAAGGGCGATGGCAAGGGAAACCCATTGTTGGTTGCCGGCGAAACTATCGGAGAACTGCCGGTTCGGACTAGCTGCCGGGTTTTTCTTCCAGCTGCCGCTGTCGCGGAACTCTGGTTTGATTTGGCTGGCATCGGGCAAGCGCTGTCCGGCATAGGCCTGATCGCCGCCTTTCGCTCTTGCCTGGGCGCTATAATCGGGTGCCTTGTAGGAGCGGGGTGCGTGTATATCGAGCGCCGGCGCAGACCGGTCATTGCGACGGGCACTGTCGGCAGCGAGCGCAGCCGCTCGCTCGGACTGGACGGCTTCCGCCTCTGCCTTGCGCCGCGCTGCCTCATAGGCTCTTTCCAGTGCAATCGGGTCGAGCGAGGGCACAGCGCCATTGTCACGGGCGGCATCCTGTCGGCGGGTGTTCGGTGCCGGTAGTGGTTCTCCGCCCCGGTATTTCTGGCTGAACGCACTGGCCTGTCCGGCATTGCCTTTCCAGCTGTAGAAGCGGTGGGCGCCGACCGTACCGAGAAAGCGCAGGCTTGGTGCCCAATAGGGGTAGACATAGCTGGCGTGATAATGGGTGGCAGTGCCGACCGTCGTGTAGCTCTTGCCGGCCAATGCTTCCGCGGCCACCTTTTTCGCGCGGTTCCAGTGGAAGCTTGCTGCCTTGCGCCGCAGCGAGCCATCGCAAGTATAGGTAAACTGGCAGCCGGTCGTTCGCTCGCTGCCTGATAGATCACGCCGCATACTGTGCCCGGATAGCTGGGGTGGCGGACCCGGTTCAATATCACCTGTGCAACGGCGCGCTGGCCCGCATCGGGTTCCATCCCCGCTTCATAATATATGGCCTGTGCGAGACAGTATAGCGCCCGGCTGTCATCCGTCGCCGAGCCACGGAAAGATGCTTGCCGGATGTGATGGGCTGCAGATGCCTGATCCACTCCATTGCCGGCCATATCCGTCAGACCGTCGATGGTCCCGCTTCCCGGCGCGGCGAGCGGGTCGATGCCCAGCGTGTCATAATTTTGCGGGATCGCATAATCGGGGTCGATAAAATAGAAGGCGGAGCCGGCAAAATTTTCTTCCGCCCGCTCGACCGGCTGCAATCGCGAATCGCTGGGTCTGTACTGCTGCGCGTCGACGCTCGATTGGGGCATGGTGGCCGGAATCAGGATCAGGCTCACAAGAAACAGCGCCGTCAAAATCCGTTCGCGGATCGATAGCCTCGCGAAGGATCTGGCCGGTTTGGCGGCTTGCGGCGGTGTGCTATCCACGGCCTCCGGACGGGGTTGCGCGTCTTCCGCAACCGGATCTTTCCCAACCAGCGGTTCCGGGTGCCGGACAGCATTCCCGTAGTCGGGAATATTGCTGCTCAGAGGCGGGACATAGGGTGGAGGTACGCGCACGTGCTTTTAATGCCTATTTGGCCCAAGCGGGCAGGTGTGGCGGGATATAGCCGTTTATTGCGGCTCCTGCGCGCGGCTTTAACATGCTGTTCCAACATGGGACGCGCCGGGCGTGAATATTAACCGGTTAACGCCGTGTCCCGGGCCTGCCGACGCACCAGAGATTGTGCGATCATATAGCCCGCTATGCCGAATATTATCCCGCCAATCGCCGGAGCAAGGATGATCCCGTCCAGCCCGTAATATTCGCGACCCAGCCAGAGAAAGGGGAGGAGGCCCAGCGTGTTGCGCAGCCAGTTCATCAGCGTGGACCAGCCGGGATGGCCGAGATTGTTGCAGGCGGCGTTGCTGATGAACAACATGCCGTTGAAGAAAAACAGGGGGGTCAGCAGCAGGGCGAACAGCGTGAAGACGTGTCGCCCTTGCCCGACCAGGTTGAATATATCGCTGATCGGTCCGCTGAGCAGGTATAGGATCGGCCAGATCAGCAATGTATAGGCGAAAGCGAACAGCGTCGCCTGGCGGATCGTCGTGCGGACCCGGTCAAATTTCAGCGCGCCAAAATTCTGGCCGATAATCGGTCCGACGGCACCGGACAGCGAGAACATCAGGCAGAATGCAACCGGCACGACCCGGCCGACGACCGCAAAGCCGGCGATTACGTCATCGGGATAATCGGCAATGAAACGATAGGAAATGAAGCCACCGATCGGCGTCGCGATATTGGTCAGGACCGCCGGCAGCAGGATCGCCATGATCGGCCGGATATCGGCGCGAAAATGGGGCATGGAGAAGCGGTCGAAGCCGCCATAATGTCTGATTATCGTGCCGACTGCGTAGAGGGCCGAGACGATTGCTGCGCAGACGCTGGCGACCGCTGCGCCATGGATGCCCCAGTCCAGGCCGAATATGAAAATCGGGTCGAGAATCGCGTTGGTGATGCCCATGCTGAGCGTGACGTGCATCGCGCGTCGGGCAGCGCCATGGGCGCGCAGGAAACCCGAGCAGACCATGGCCGCGACGCTGAACGGCATGAACGGCGCGACGATCCGGATATAGCCGGTTGCCGCCTGGTTGGCCGCACCGTCAGCCCCGGCAAGTTCCAGGATCGCGGGGGCAAAGATGAACAGCAGGACCGCCAGAGGTACCATCATCACCATGCTGAGAACCAGGATATTGGTCAGATAGCGCCGCGCCCGGTCCGGATCGCCCTGACCGATATGGCGGGCGGCTAGGGCGCTGGTGGCAATCATCAGGCCGATGTGGAAGGCGGTGCCGAAAAACAGGATGGTGGCGGCAAAGCCCATTGCTGCGGTCAGCGCGCTGTCGGCAAGCTGCGCGATGTAGAACAGATCGGCGAAATCCACCAGAAATATGGTCAATATGCCAATGCTGGCGGTCAGCGACATGGTCGTGATATGCTTCAGCGGGCTGCCGGTCAGGAATATCGCAGGTTGGGTCGTGATAATATCTGTTCCACTGCAATTCGCCCTGCCGGAACTGGCAATGGCGGAAAAGATATTTTGCCCTATAGTCTTTTGCCAAGGGGTCAATTCCTCTCTATTGGAAAATAATCTTTGGAGAGCGTCGGATGGTCTATCGAAAAGCACTGGTCGGACTGATGATCGCGACATTGGCCGGTTGTTCCGCAGCGGAGGAAGAAAGTGCGTCCTCGTCGGAAGACCGCGGCGTGTTCGAACGCCGCAATACTGCCCCCGACCCGGCCGACAATGCCCTGAGCCCGCGCAGCGCCGAGCAGGCTTATGCCCGGATCGCGCTCAATTGCATCAACAAGCAATATCCCAACAAGATCAGCCATGTCCTCAACAGCGCCGCCGACGTTGCCGAACCGGCAAAGCTGACGCCGGTGTTCTACGGCTGTTTCGACTGGCACAGCGCAGTACACGGGCACTGGTTGCTGGCCCGCCTTTGGGGACAGGATCTGGTCCCCGAAATGGACGAGGAGATTGCCGCGGCGCTGGCAGCGAATTTCACCGCCGAAAAAATTGCCGGCGAACTGGCCTATTTCCAGGCCGCCGACCGCAAGACGTTCGAGCGGCCCTATGGCATCGCGTGGTTCCTGCAACTGACCGCCGAATTGCGTGATATCGCGAATGGCGAGGGCGGCAAGGCCGAGCAGGCAAGGCTATGGATGGCCCGGCTGCAACCGCTGGAAGCCGTGATCGTCGGCAATATCAAGGACTGGTTGCCGAAGCTGGCCTATCCAATCCGGTTGGGGACCCACAACCAGTCCGCCTTCGCCTTCGGTCTGTTCCTAGACTGGGCCGCGCGCAGCGGTGATCGCGAACTGGCCGGTCTGGTGCGCGAGAAGGCCCTGGGTTTCCACCGGCAGGATCGCAATTGCCCGATGGCCTACGAGCCTTCGGGAGAGGATTTTCTGTCTTCCTGCCTGATGGTGGCCGATCTTATGCGACGGGTGATGACTAGCGAGGATTATGCCGACTGGCTGGCGACCTTCCTGCCGGATATCCCCGAAAACGGCAGCGATGACTGGCTGGCTGTCGGCATCGTCAACGATCCGACAGACGGCAAGCTGGTGCATCTCGATGGTCTCAACCTGTCGCGGGCGTGGGCTCTGGAAGGCATGGCTTCCGCGCTTCCAGCCAGTGATCCCCGCCGTGCGTCGCTTCTCGCCTCTGCCAGCCTGCACGGCAATTCCGGAGAACAAGCCGTGCGGACGCCGCATTATTCCGGCAGTCACTGGCTTGCCAGTTTCGCCACCTATTGGCGCACCCGGCGGGGAATTGATGAAAACAGCAGCAATCCGGATTCGTGAAGCCGAATCCCTCCTTTCGACCGGCGAAAGATGCCGGGGCGCAGACACCGTCCCTGTTTAACCGGCTGTTTCCCGTCAATCGCGATCTCGCGATCAAGTCGATATTCGGCGTCTGGGGTGCCTATTTCATCTTTGCGACCAGCCGCGTGCTATATGTAACCCAGGCCAACGCAGATGCACTCTTCGTCCAGCGTATCCTGATGACCAGCATCTGCATCACCTTCACCTGGCTGCTCTACCGGCTGCTGATTTCGGTGCGCCGCAACGGGATGGGCGCTGCCATATTCATGCTCACCGTACCGACCATGATCCTCGCCAATTATATCGCGGTCCTCGACCAGATTGTATTCGACCATGAAGCCGCATTGTTCGACTTTGCCTATCTGCTCAAGCCGGTCGATTTCGAGTCGTTCGACTGGGCCTATGTACTGGACGAGGCATTTACCCGATATTTCATTCTGGCCAGCTGGGGCGCGCTCTATCTGGCCCTGTCGCACAGCAAGGACGTGCAGCGAATGATGGTCCACAGCCGGCAACTGGAACGGGTAAACCGGGCGAGCGAATTGCGGGCGCTGCGCTACCAGCTCAATCCCCATTTCGTCTTCAATGCGCTCAACTCTGTCAGCAGCCTGATCATAGACCGGCAGAACGAGCAGGCGGAAAAGCTTGTCGATGATCTGGCCGACTATATGCGGGCCGTGCTGACCGGCGGCGCCCAGGACATGATCACGGTGGAGCAGGAAATTGCCCAGCAGGTTCGCTATCTGGAAATAGAACGCATGCGTTTCCCCCAGCGTCTCCATTATTTTGTCGATATCGAGCCCGCCGCGAATGACTGGAGCATTCCGGCGTTGATCATCCAGCCACTGATCGAAAATGCCGTGAAATTCGGCGTTTCAGGAGCAGACCAGCCACTCAATATCATCATCTCCGTGCGGATCGAGGGGGATCGGCTCCGGATCAGCGTGGCCAATGACGGGCGGGTGGAAATACCGCCCGCAGAGCCATCTGAGCGAACGGCCGGGACCGGAACCGGCCTGACCAATATCCAGAGCCGCTTGCGCGCCTTGTACGGCCAGAATGCGTCGTTGCTTCTGGCCAACAGCAAGGATGGAATGGCCATTGCCACTATCGTCTTGCCCGATCCCTCCCTGATATTCGAGGATATATGAGAATGGCCAATGCGCTGCCATCAGTCCTGATTGTCGATGACGAGCCGCTTGCCCGCACCCGGCTCAAGGCGTTGTGCGAACGGACCCGGCTCTTTGGCGAGATAAGGCTGGCCAATGGCGGGCGCCAGGCGGTCGAGAAAATCCGGCGACTGCAACCGGATATTCTGCTGCTCGATGTCGATATGCCGGATTTCTCCGGCCTCAAGGTGGCGGAATTCTGTCTGGATCTGGCCCAGATGCCGGAGATCATCTTCACCACAGCGCACAGCACCTATGCGGTTCAGCCTTTCGGCTGGAAGCCACCGACTATCTGCTGAAGCCGGTGAAGGAATCCCTGCTGCGCGAGGCAGTGGAACGCGCCATCGCCAATCGGGCACGCGACGAGAATAACCGGGAGCCGGATGTCGTTCAGCGCCTGTGGGTACAGGACGGCAACGGGGCGCTGCAGCTGATCGTTTCGGATATCCAGTGGGTCGAGGCGGAACGGGACTATATGCGACTATATCTGTCCGGCCGAAGCTTTCTGGTGCACCAGTCGATGCGCTCGCTGGAACGACTGTTGCCGGACGAACTGTTTGTCCGTGTCCACCGGTCTACCATCGTGCGCCGCGACTGTATTGCCGAGATCCGCCGCAAGGGCCGAAAGCGCTATGTTATCTTGCAGGACGGCAACCAATTGCCGATTGGCCCCCGATATGCCGAGCGGATTGCCGGTACGGCTCAGGCCGGACGTCTGGGCGAGTCCGACACCGTTACCGAGTAGCGCGGCACCGGCGCTGGCTGTTTCAGCCCGCCGACATCGACAAAGGCCTGCCTCTCGACATTGTGCGGATGTTCCTTTGCCTCGGTCAGCGACAGGACCGGCGCAAAGCAAATATCGGTTCCCTCCATCAGCTCGCACCACTGGTCGCGGGTCTTGGAGCTGAACAGAGCCGTCAGCTTTTCCTTCAATTTCGGCCATTGTTTCGGGTTCATCTGGGCGTCGAATTCGGCATCGTCCGTGAGGCCCGCCACTTGCCGGAGTTCGGCGTAAAATTGCGGTTCAATCGATCCTATCGAGATATATTTTCCATCCGACGTTTCATAGGTGTCATAGAAATGCGCCCCGGTATCGAGCAGGTTGACTCCGCGCTCGTCCTGCCACTGGCCGATATTGTGAAAGTCGAAAATCATCGCCATCAATGCCGCAGAACCATCGCTCATTGCGCAGTCGACAACCTGGCCCGTGCCGCCTGTTTTGCATGGAGAAGCGCAGAGACCATGCCAAAGGCCAGCATCATGCCGCCGCCGCCAAAATCGCCTACCATGTTGATTGGCGGAGTCGGTTTTTCGCCGGCCCGGCCAAATGCATGAAGAGCACCGGAAATCGAGATATAGTTGATATCGTGCCCCGCCGCGGAGGCGAGCGGTCCATATTGGCCCCAGCCGGTCATCCGGCCATAAACAAGCTGGGGATTGTCGGCGAGCAATATGTCCGGTCCGAGGCCGAGGCGCTCCATGACGCCGGGACGAAAGCCTTCGATCAGGCCATCGGCATTTCTGACCAGATCGCGGGCCATCTTGATGCCCTCTTCCGACTTGAGGTCGATTTCGACCAGATTACGGGAACGGGAAAGCGCAAGGCGTGGATCCGGAGCCGCGCCCGGACGGTGAAGTACGGTCACGGTCGCGCCCTGGTCGGCCAGCATCATGCCGCAAAAGGGTCCGGGACCGATTCCGGCAAACTCGACGATATTGATGCCTGTAAGTGGTCCTGCCATGTCCTGCTCCCGTTTAATCGATTGATTAAAACGTCCTATGCAGGGATGTTTCCCTAATCAAGCTTAATATTGAATAGCGTTTTGCAGGCTAGCGGGGGCGCTGGCCGTTGCGCAAAGGGACGGCTTTCTTATTATGCTGGCGCAGATAGCGCGGCAATTCAGATTTCTTCTGTCCGACCGGTTGCCGGGCGAGTTTGGGGTCGATCGGGTGATCAAAGGCCACGCCGAACCTGCCCTGGGCGACCCAGGCAACATGACCGGTCACCTGGCCGATGTTGCGCAACTCCAGCTGTACCTTGTCGCCCCGCTTGGCGAGTACCGGCGCTTCGGCCATCAGGCCGCCGGCCGACAGGTTGCGAATCCGTACTTCGCCGCAGTCATCACCATCCACGAAGCTCAATGCAGCCTTCAGAAACAGGCTGTCGCGCTCGAGCTCCCGTTTCGAATGGCCGAGGGCCTGGCTGTTCATTTTCAGACTATCGTCAAATGGCTCGTTCATGGGCTTCCCGTGATCGGTAAATGTAAATGCATGTCTCGCATAGGAAGTAGTAAGGCGAAATTGGTGCAAATTTCGTTAATAGTGGTGATGGTTTCTCGCAAAAATTCCGGTCCGGCGGGATTGGCCGGTTGCCCCGATGCAGATGCAGGGCGATCCGGAAAGCTGGTTTTTGCGCCGTAGCGGCAGTTTATCTCACTGATCGCGCGAGATTTTCTCGTTCCGTTCGTGCGCTTCCTGCGCTTCGACGGTCATGGTCGCGATCGGTCTGGCTTTCAGCCGGTCGAGCGAAATCGGTTCGCCGGTTACCTGACAGTAACCATATTCGCCTTCGTCGATCCGCCGTAGCGCCGAATCGATTTTGGACGTGAGCTTGCGTTGGCGGTCGCGGGTCCGCAGTTCCAGGCCCCAGTCGGTTTCGCTCGAGGCCCGGTCATTGAGATCGGCTTCCTGAATCGGACCGTCCTGCAAATGCGCAAGAGTTTCCTTTGATTCTTCGATGATTTCCTGTTTCCATTTTTCAGGGCCTGCCTGAAATAGGCGAGCTGACGCTCGTTCATGAACTCTTCGTCTTCGCTAGGTTCGTACCCGTTCGGGAGGACCATATCTGCGCCATTTTCGCTATTTTTGCGGATGCTTTTTTACCGAGGATGCCAACATACTCTCCAAACATCATGCCTTGCCCGAACTTCGGAAGGCTGGACCATATATAGGGCGGGCCTATACCCAGCGTAGTTATTGGAAACAAGGCGCAAAATCGCTGTTCACTCAATAATCCGGAATTTGTAAAATTTTGCACCGGATTACGATTATTTGGCGCATATTTTTGCACAGCGGAATAGGATCAGGGCGATGGTGATTCTCGCGGAAAATCCGCTTTCTTGCCGTGATATTGCAAGAAACCCGTCTCGATGAGTTCCAATTCGGGACATTAACCGTGAACGGACACAATCTGTTAACCTATTTTTGTGTTTCGGACCCCAAATCAGCGTTAATGCAATTGTTATTTACCATTTCTTCTGTCTTTCTGATGCAAGTCAAGACTGCGAACAAAAGCACGGGCTTCGAGAAGCGGGCTGTTTGAACGAGTCTACAGCGGAAGAGAGATGGATTATGTCGGTACGTATGGCTTTGGCAAAATTATGCGCCTGCACCTGCGGGGGAGCGATGATCGGTGGCGGCGCGGTGCATGTTTCGGAAGCGCCAGCGGCCCCTTACGTCAAGAAGATGTCGAAAAAGAAACCCGTACGGGCCCGCGCGATCAAGCGGGGCGAACCGGCTCGCAAGATCAAGCGGACCAGGCGCACGGTCAGCACGACGACAACGGCCTGCCAGCCATCGGTTGTCACGATTGCTCAGACCCCGGCGCCACAGGCCATCCCACTGCCTCCTTATATTCCGCCCGCTCCGCCTATCAGCAGCACAGGCGGTTCGGTCCCGGTTGTGATCGGTGGCAGTAGCGGTGGTAGCGGCGGATTTTTGGCGGGTTCTTCGGTGGCGGCAGCACCGGTGGCGGCACAGTCGTGATTTCCTCGACCAGCAGCGGCGGTTCGACCAGCACTTCGTCGGGCAGCAGTTCGTCTTCGTCCAGTTCCTCTTCTTCGTCCAGCTCGTCCAGCAGCTCCTCGAGCAGTTCATCCGGATCGAGTGGCGGGAAGCCCGGCAAGCCTGGACACGGTTCCAGCGGAGGGTCTGGCAGCTCCGGCTCTTCAGGCAGTTCTGGCTCTTCGGGAAGTTCCAGTTCATCCGGCAGTTCAAGTTCGTCCTCGTCGAGTTCGGGCAGCAGCTCTACCAGCAGCTCTTCTGGTGCAACGGGCGGGTCTTCCAGCTTCGGCGGCACATCGAGCGGTTCTTCGAGCAGCTCTTCCAGTTCCAGCTCGTCGAGCAGCAGCTCCAGTTCGTCTTCGGGCGGAAGCACCGGCGGATCAACCGGTGGTACGGATGTCCCGGCACCGCCAGTCGTGCTGCTCTTTGGCGCAGCTGCCGCGGCCCTGTTCGCCCGCCGGCGCAAAGCGAAAAAAGCAGTGGCTGCCTGAGCAGTCCAGCACCAGATATTACAGAAAAAGCGGCTGGAGCAATCTGGCCGCTTTTTTCTTTGCAGTCTTGCAAGTGAAACAGACGCTGGGCATAGGCATTTCCCATGCATGATATAAAATATATTCGCGAAAATCCGGAAGATTTTGACGCTGCGCTGGCGAAGCGCGGAGTCGAGGCTGTGGCGCAGAATATCCTGGGGCTGGACGAACAGAGCCGCGCGCTGAAAACCGAAATCCAGGAGGGGCAGGCGCGCCGCAACGAGGCGTCCAAGGCGATCGGCAAGGCGAAGGGGCAGGGCGACGAGAATACGGCCCAGGCCCTGATGGCGGAAGTTGCCGATCTGAAAGGCAAATTGCCCGGAATCGAGGAGCAGGAGCGGGAAGTTTCCGCGCAATTGCAGGACCTGCTGGCCGCGTTGCCGAACCTGCCGGCGGAGGGAGTCCCGCCCGGCGAAGACGAAGATGATAATGTTGAAGTCGCACGCTGGGGCGAACCACGCAACTTTGATTTCGATCCGAAGGAACATAGCGACATCGGTCTGGCACTCGGGCTCGATTTTGAAACGGCTGCAACAATGTCCGGTTCGCGCTTCGCCTTCCTGCGCGGCCAGATGGCGCGCCTGCAACGGGCGATCGGGCAGTTCATGCTCGACAAGCAGACCACGGAAAACGGCTTCCAAGAATGCGCCCCGCCTGTACTGGTCCGCGATCAGGCCATGTACGGTACGGGGCAACTTCCCAAATTTTCCGAAGATTCCTTCCAGACCACCAATGGCCACTGGCTGATCCCGACCGCCGAGGTCAGCCTGACCAATAGCGTGAGCGGCCAGATACTCGATGAAACGCAATTGCCGATACGGCTGACTGCGCTCACTCTCTGTTTCCGGAGCGAAGCCGGGTCTGCCGGCAAGGATACCAAGGGCCTGATCCGCCAGCACCAGTTCGAGAAAGTCGAAATGGTGGCCATCACCCATCCTGACGACAGTGATGCCGAGCACGGGCGGATGACCGAAGCGGCGGAATCGGTGCTGAAGGCGCTGGAACTGCCCTATCGGAAAATGCTCCTCTGCGCCGGGGACATGGGTGCGACGGCACGCAAGACCTATGATCTGGAAGTCTGGTTGCCCGGGCAGGACACCTATCGCGAAATCTCGAGTGTCTCGACCTGTGGCGAATATCAGGCGCGGCGGATGAACGCCCGCTTCCGGCCGGAGGGGGAAGAGAAGGGTACAAGATTTGTCCACACGCTCAACGGCTCGGGACTTGCTGTCGGGCGAACGTTGGTCGCGATCCTCGAAAATTATCAGCAGGCGGATGGTTCCGTGACAATCCCATCGGCCCTGCTCCCCTATATGGGCGGGATCGACAAGCTGGAGCCGGTTTGATGCGAATATTGCTGACCAATGATGACGGTTTCGATGCGCCCGGGATGAAAATCCTGCTCGATATCGCTTCGCATTTTTCCAATGATATCTGGATTGTTGCGCCGTCTGACGAAAATTCGGGCGCCGGCCATTCGCTAACGATCACCCGCCCGTTGCGCATTCGCAAGCGCGGTGACCAGCAATATTCGGTTGATGGAACGCCAACCGACAGCGTGATGATGGCGGTCGCCAAGATCATGAAAGACGGGCCGCCCGATCTTATCCTGTCCGGGGTCAATCGCGGCGCCAATCTCGGTGAGGATGTCACCTATTCGGGCACGGTGTCGGCCGCGATGGAAGGTGCGCTGGCGGGGATTCCGTCAATTGCCCTCAGCCAGGCCTATGCCCGGGGAGATATGGGCGCTGATGTGCCTTTTGATGCTGCCGTGAAATGGGGTGAGCGCGTGCTACGCCCCTGATCAAGCAACGTATGGATCATCGAACTCTGGTTAACATTAATTTCCCGGCCCTTCCGGCGAGCGACGTCAAAGGCGTACAGGTGGTGTCACAAGGCATTCGCGATTATGGCCGGTTGCAAATCGTTAGCAACCGAGACCCGCGCGGCTTTGAATATCACTGGTTCGGGCTGGGGCCGATGGTGGAGACGCCGGCGCACAGCACCGATCTTGAAGCGATCGCCGATGGATATATCTCGGTTACACCGCTGCACCTGGATCTCACCCATTATGATTCTATGGATGGTCTGAAAAACTATATCCCTGATCGGACTCCGTGTTCCCGAGAATTTACTAGGCTTTGGCCAGCGGGGCTGGCAAGCTGCGCTTTTGCTGCTAATAGCCTTTCCGTAGGGAGGGGTTGGTTAATGGGAGCCTATATGCGTCATATTGCGATCCTGATATTGCTCCTGGCAGTGACCGCCTGCATTCCTCCTGGCCGTGCCGATTATACCCTGCCTCCGCCTCCCCCCGAATTGCCTACTGACCCTGTGGTTTACGGCACGGCGCCCGAGCAAGCTCCGCTGTCCACCTGGCAGGCGAGCCCCGTCACCGCCAATGCGCGACGGGTTGAGTCGGGCACTTACATTGTTCAGCCCGGGGATACTTTGCGCGGGATTGCCAACAAGACTGGTGCCGGATCGCAGATCATTGCATCGGCCAACGGGCTGGATGAACCCTATGTCATTCATCCCGGTCAAAGACTGAAAATCACCGCAGGGCGTTATCATGCGGTCAAGTCCGGCGAAACCGGCATCGCTATTGCCCGTGCCTACGGAGCACCATGGCGGGAAGTTGTGACGCTCAATGAACTGGAAGAACCCTATATTCTGCGCGTGGGGCAGAAACTGCTGCTGCCTTCCAGCGCCCCGAGCGATCCGACCCGTCTGAGTATCGAACAGCGCGCAGCTGCCTTTGACCTGGAGATTGACGATATCGTCACCGGTAGCCAGCCAGCGCTCGCCGATGGCGCAGCGGCCGGAGAGGCCTCCGATTGGCGGAAAGCGATAACGCCAAACACGACGATTGCTACGCCGGCGGGCTTTTCCGGGCGGTTCCAGTGGCCGGTAAACGGCCGGATCATTTCCAGCTTCGGGAGCAAGGGCGGCGGCAAGGTAAATGATGGTCTCAACATCGGTGTGCCGAGGGGGACTCCAATCCGCGCATCGGCGGACGGGGTGATTGCCTATAGCGGAGACGAAATCGGTGTATTTGGTGGACTGATCCTGATCAACCACGGCTCCGGCTGGGTCACCGCCTACGGTCATGCCGACAAACTCAACGTGACGCGCGGCCAGAATGTCAAGGCGGGCGACATAATCGGCCTCGCGGGTGAAAGCGGCTATGTTCAGGAACCGCAGCTGCATTTCGAAATCCGCAAGGACCGAAAGCCAGTAGATCCGAACATCCATTTGCCGAAACGCGGCTGAACCGATCATGGCAGGCGGCAAAAATCGGAAAATTTCCGACTATTTCACTCTCCAGCGCCGATCGAGTCTACCGGTCTGGGCCGATATTGCGTGGCGTGTCACCTTCGTTCTTGCCCTGATCGGCATGGCGGTGGCGGTGCATTATTTTGACCGCAACGGGCTGCAGGACAGTTATGACGGCGATGTAAGTTTTCTCGACGTTATCTATTTCACAATGATCTCGATCACCACCACCGGCTATGGGGATATCGCTCCGGTAACCGAGCGGGCACGGATGTTCGACGCACTGGTTGTGACTCCTATCCGCATCTTCGTTGTGCTAATCTTTGTCGGCACGGCCTATAATTTTGTTTTCAAACGAACCTGGGACAATTGGCGCATGAAACTGATTCAAAGCAATTTGCACGACCATATCGTGATCGCCGGCTTTGGGACGAGCGGCAGTGAAGCCGTGCAGGAACTGCTTGCGCGCGGCACCAATCCGGAAGAAATCGTCGTCATAGATTCTTCCGATGACGCCTTGTCGCAAGCCGAGAAGCTTGGCTGTGCGGTAATAAATGGTGATGCCACGCGCGACAATGCACTGATGAACGTGAAAATCTCGCGGGCGCGCTCGATGATCGTTTCGGCGGGGCGTGACGATACAAGTATATTGATCGTACTCACGGCCCGGCATCTTGCCTATCACCTGCCGATCAGCGTTTCGATCAAGGCGGCGGACAATGAACTGCTGGCGCGGCAAGCGGGAGCCACTACCGTGATCAATCCGGTCAGTTTCGCCGGGCTGCTGCTCGCCGGGAGTTGCGAAGGGGCAAAGATCTCCGACTATCTCAGCGATCTCGCTTCCGCCACCGGGCGGGTCAAGCTGGTCCAGCGGTCTGTCTCCGAAGATGAAGTCGGCATGGCGATGAGCGAGGTTGTCGGAACCGGTCTCGGCGTGCGTATCTATCGTGGCGACGCTGTCTTCGGTTTCTGGGAGCCCGAGGCAAGCCAGTTGGAAGCCGGCGATATAATCGTCGAAATCATTCCCGGAAACGGTGCCGAGTCGCGGGACAAGGAGCTCGCCTGAATCCGCCTGTCCGATGGTTCATGTTGCACCTGCGAGATAAGCCACTATCTTGGCAGCTCAATCACGGAGCTTGCCGATGACCGACACGATACCCATGCCAACCGGGCTTCGCCCGCCGCACCGACTGGCGCAGCTGGGCGAGCTGACCTTGCCGCTCGACCTGATGCGCTTTGGCCTGCAGTGGCCGCGGCTTGTGACAGCGCCGCGCGGCGATGGCCGACCGGTCTATCTGATCCCCGGCTATGGCGGCAGCGAACTGTCGATGCGCCCGCTGGAAAGCTTTCTCCGGCGGATCAATTACGACGTCGCCGACTGGTCGCTCGGCCGCAACAAGGGCTCGGTGGACCGCGATGTTGCGCGCTTTACCGCAGTCGCGGAAGAGCGGTTCGCCGCCAATGGTGAGCAGGCTTTCACCCTGATCGGCTGGTCGCTCGGCGGCATTATCGCCCGGGAGACCGCTCGCCTGTCGCCGCATCTGGTGCGCGAGGTGATCACCATGGGCACCCCGATCATCGGCGGCCCCAAATATACCACGCCGGGCCAGCGCTACGCCAAGTCCTCCAATTTCCGGCTCGACCAGTTCGAGCGCGAGGTGCATCAGCGCAACAGCATCGGCTTAAACCAGCCGTTGACCGTGCTCTATTCGAACCGTGATGGCATTGTCGGACCCGATATCGCTAGGGATATCTACAATCCGCAGGCCCGTAATATCCGCGTTGATGGCGGACATATGGGACTGGGCTTCAATCCCAGGGTCTGGCGGATCATCGCCGACACGCTCGCCGGGCGGACCTGATCCTCGCTCCGGTTCAATCCGCCGCCTTCTCGTTCGGCTTGCGCCAAAGATAGCGGTAGACGCCGAATATATTGATCCCGAACAGCACGACATTCTGGATGGCCAGCGGGTTGTTGCCGTCGAGCAGCGAGGCGGCGATCCAGACGATGGATGAGCCGCAGAACAGCACAAAGCCATATCCGCTAACCTTGCGCCCGCGTTGAGCGAGACCATGGCGGCGGCGATCATGCCGCTGATGCTCGCGGTCCACCGCAATATGTCGACCAGTTCCATTATGTTGCTCCAGCTGTTGCATCGGATGGTGATGCAAGGCCTACGCATGGAATGGGTCGCTGGTTCAATTACCGGCTGTTTTTTGGTTTGCTCAGGAACTTTCCTCCTGTTCATCCATTATTGTAGCAAGCCGGGCGTTGCCTCTCCCTCCCACTTGTTGGCGACCCCGGCGTCTTCATGCCCGTTCGACTCTTGGGACCTCCTGCCAACGTTTTGTAATCATTGACCAAACCAGGCGTGCACAACGCCCATGGCGATGTAGAACAGCAGCCAGTAGCCGGCATCGATGAAGAACAATGACTTGCTCTTTTGCGAGAAGAGATAGTTGGTCCCGATTGCCGGCACGATAAAGCCCAGCGCCACGCCAAAGGCGGTCAGCACCTTCACGCCAAAATCGAGATCGGCGGCATAGGTCGCGAATGTATGCGCCAGGGTCCACGAAGCGACCAGGCTGAAGGCGAACGCCCCGCCATAGATCTTCCCCATGCTGCCCTCTTTGATCTGCTCCTCGGTCAGCCCGACCGCGCCCATCCATTTCTTGCCCATCACCGGCCCGTACCAGATGCCGCCGACCAGAAAGCCCGCCAGCGCGGCGACGATGACCGCGATCCAGTTTACGTCGAATATGTTCATGTGATCCTCCCCAGATTTGGTCCCCGGCGCAGGCCGGGTTGCGGTTGTTATAGCGAAATTTGCCTGTTTCGACAATTGGGGCGCGACCCGACGTCGCAGGGCTTCTCCCTTCAGCCATGGCGGAAGGCTGGAATTCCCGAGATGGGCCCCGGCCTTCGCCGGGGCACGACGCCGGACCACGGCGCTGCCGCACATTGATCGTGACTCGCCGCCCAATTGCGCCTAAAGGCCGCGCCATATGGCTACCCAAATCCCTTCTCCGCCCAAAGTGGGCATGGTATCGCTCGGCTGTCCCAAGGCCCTGGTCGACAGCGAACGCATTCTGACGCAGCTGCGCTCGGACGGCTATGATATGTCGGCAGACTATGCCGGTGCCGATGTAGTGCTGGTCAACACCTGCGGCTTCCTCGACAGCGCCAAGGAAGAGAGCCTCGAGGCGATTGGCGAGGCGATGGCCGAGAATGGCCGGGTGATCGTCACCGGCTGCATGGGCAATGAAGCCGACGTTATCATGAAGCGCTTCCCCGATGTGCTGGCCGTTACCGGCGCGCATCAGTACGAGGATGTCGTCACCGCGGTCCATGCGGCGGCTCCGGCAGCCCGCGGTGCGTTCATCGATCTGGTGCCCGAGGCCGGTCTCAAGCTGACCCCCCGCCATTACAGCTATCTCAAGATTTCCGAAGGCTGCAACCATCGCTGTTCCTTCTGCATCATCCCGAGTCTGCGCGGCGACCTTGTCTCCCGCCGCCCCGACGCGATCCTGCGCGAAGCGGAGAAGCTGGTCGAGGCCGGCACCAAGGAGCTGCTGGTGATCAGCCAGGACACCTCGGCTTATGGCGTCGACATCCGCCACCAGTCCCGCCAGTGGAACGGCCCGACCGGTCAGGGCCGCGAAGTCCGCGCCCATATGACCGATCTCGCCGCCGCGCTTGGCGAGCTGCGGACACCCGAAGGGCAGGGCGTGTGGACCCGGCTCCACTATGTCTATCCCTATCCGCATGTCGACAAGGTCATCCCGCTGATGGCCGAGCGCAAGATCACGCCCTATCTCGACATCCCGTTCCAGCACGCCGCGCCGAACGTCCTCAAGCGCATGAAGCGCCCGGCCAACGAGGCCAAGGTGCTGCAGCGGGTCAAGAGCTGGCGCGACATCTGCCCCGATCTCACCATCCGCTCGACCTTTGTCGTCGGCTTTCCCGGAGAGAGTGAAGACGACTTCCAGTATCTGCTCGACTGGCTCGAGGAAGCCCAGCTCGACCGCGTCGGTGCGTTCCGTTTTGAACCCGTTGAAGGCGCTGCGGCCAACCTGCTCGACGGCGCTGTGCCCGAAGAGGTCAAGGAAGAGCGCTACCAGCGGATCATGGACGTCACCGCCCGGATCAGCGCCGCCAAGCTGCAGGCCAAGGTCGGCCGCACTTTGCCCGTGATCATCGACGACATCGGCGAACCCGATGAGGATGGCGATGTTGGTGCGACGGCACGGAGTGAAGCGGATGCGCCGGAGATCGACGGCAATGTCTTCCTCCGCAACGTCCCCGCCAGCCTGTCGGTCGGCGATATCGTCGACGCGGTGATCGAGGATGCCGACGAGCATGATCTGTTCGGTACTACGTCCGAATAAATAGCCGGTTTTCTGTTTCTACTGTTGTAACGCGACCCGCTATTGTTAAGCTCTTGTCCAAAGGGAATTTCCTGGGGGGGCTTGGAATGATCGGTTTTGGGTAGCGGCGCCGCTGGCGTCGGCAAACGGGCAGGCGCGGGACGTGCCTGTCGCGGCGGATAGCGCGGCCGTCGAGACAGGCGCCAGCACGCCGGTCCGGGACACCGCTTCCGCACCCCGCAACTGCCGACCGAGGCTTTCGCCCGTTTGCCCTTCATCGAACTGGCCACGCTGTCGCCCGATGGCCAGCATTTTGCCGGTCTCTTCGCCGTCAGTGGCGAGCAGCGCATCTTGATTTCCTCGATCGATTTCGACGCGAGCAAGACCAAGATATTCGCGGTCCCGGACGAAACCGAGATCAGCCGTATCCGCTGGATCAACGATGACAATATTCTCGTCAACATCTACGGCCTGCAGCGGGTCCAGACCGACAGCTGGTATATTTCGCGCATGTTCGCCGTCAATCGCCGCTCCGGCGAAGTGACCAAGCTGCTGTGGAACGACCGCGGCCAGAATGCGGGCAACGTGATCTGGACGCCGTCCGACGGTTCGACCGAGATCCTCGCCGCAGCGCAGGGCTCCATCTATTCGAACGAGAACGCCTTCTGGCCGACGGTCTACCGCGTCAACGTCGAAACCGGCAAGGCCCGCCGGGTCGTCAAGGGCAAGACCTATGTCCTCGACTGGGGCGCCGACCGCACCGGCAATGTCCGCATCGGCATTGGCTACAGCGACCACAACCAGACCTCGCGCCTGCTCTACGCCCAGGAGGGCAGCAGGAGTTTCAAGACCGTCGACCGGGCTGACCTCGGCGAAGAGGAAGCGCTCGATGTGCCCTTCATGTTCGTGCCCGGCACCGACAACGGCTTGCTGATCAAGGACGATGCGCAGGGCAAGTCGGTGATCATGGAGCGCAATTTCCTGACCAACGAGGATATCCGCACCGTCTACGCGTCGGAAAAGAGCGACATCGCCGACGTCAAGCTGTCCTACGACGGCGCCAAGATCCTCGGCGTGGTGCTGGCCGACAAAAATGACACGGTCGAGTGGCTCGACCCCGCCATGCTGGCAGCGCAGAAGCTGCTCGACGAGGCCGCGGTCAACGCCGAAGCCCGGATCATCAGCGTCAGCCGCGACCAGAACAGCATGCTGGTCCGCATCGGCACCCCGGACAATCCGGGCCTGCTCTATTTCCTCGACGCCCGCACCGGCAGCCTTTCGAAATTCGCCGACATCAACGAATCGATCGGCAACCGCCGGCTCGCGCGCGCCAAATATATCCAGTACAAGGCGCGCGACGGCCTGGACATCGAGGGCGTGCTGAAGCTGCCCAAGGGGCGCGAAGCCAAAGCCCTGCCGCTGATCGTCATGCCGCACGGCGGGCCGTGGGGGCACGACAGCCTGGTCTATGACTATTGGGCCCAGTTTATCGCCGACCGCGGCTATGCCGTGATCCAGCCCAATTTCCGCGGCTCCACCGGCTATGGCAATGCCTTCATGAAAAAGGGCCAGGGCCAGATGGGATTCGCCATGCAGGACGATATTTCCGACGCCGTACAATGGGCGGTCGACGAGAAAATCGCCGACCCCGCCAGGGTCTGCATCGTCGGCGCGTCCTACGGCGGCTATGCGGCGATGTGGGGGATCATCAAGGACCCCGACCAATATCGCTGCGCCATCTCCATCTCCGGCGTGTCCGCGCTCCGCCGCGAGGTCAACGATTTCGGCGGCTCGGTCCGCGCCAAGCTCTACCGCAGCCAGTGGGAGAAAATGACGCCCGATTTCAAGGCCGTCTCGCCGCTCTACGCCATCGACCGGATCAAGGCCCCGCTGCTGCTGATCCACGGCAAGAAGGACGTCACCGTCGACCATGTCCAGTCGGAGAAAATGTACAAGGCCATGACCAGGGCGGACAAGCAGGTCGACTTCGTCTCGCTGCCGCTGGCCGACCATTATTTCACCCGCGGCGCCGACCGGCTGCTGTTGCTGCAGTCGATCGAGTCCTTTCTGTACGAGCATAACCCGGCCTATTGACGGGCTGTAGCGCGGTTGCCGACCGCTGGTCCCGAGCTTGTCGAAAGACCTCTGTCGAACGGGGGCTGTCCTTCGACAGGCTCAGGACGAACGGCGAGAGGGAGAAACGTCATCCTGAATTCATTTCAGGACCTCATCCCGCTTGCCACTATCTGCCGGCTTGGACGGCCGGGGTCCTGAAACGAGTTCAGGATGACGAAGGTGCTGTCCAGCATTGTCCCCATTCGCCTGAGAGGCCCGTCTCTATCAACATTCGTCATTGCGAGCGTAGCGACGCAATCCAGAGCGGCGAGTGACGCTCTGGATTGCCGCGTCGCTTTGCTCCTCGCAATGACGAAGGCATTCTCCACCGCGAAGGATATTCTTAAGCCCCTCCTTTTCAA